>JAGWQP010000036.1 GCA_028876805.1 Acidobacteriota bacterium
CGAAAACGATCCACGTCGTGAAGATCAAGGGGCAATAACGGCGCGTTCCCGTTCATGATTCTCATACGCTGGTCGCGAGCGTGAGGGATTGGGATAACTTCTGCTTACATCATTGACCTCGGTATCATAGAGTGACGCTCTTTGACGCAAAGATGGGGTTGACCCTTGTCTCGCCAACAGCCTACAGGGCTTGGATGAGACCGCGTAGCGGACGCGGCGGGGCGTCTTTGAGGGAGCGGGCCAACCAGAGGCCACCTACGATCAACGACGGTTTTCACCAATAACATTCGTGTCGCTCGGGTTGACCCCTTGTTCTCCATCGAGGCGGCAAACTGTCCCATCTTATACAAGGGGTATCTATCCCTACGAGAGGACTGGAAAGGCGCCCTCATACTGAACGACGCGTGCCATTTTATCGAAGGCCCGGTCGAGAGGAGGCGCGTATGTCTCATTTGGAACGGGAAGACAGGACGGAAACCGAAGCGCTCTGGCTTGAAAAGTTGCACGAAGCTGAGCACTGGTATGAGATCGCGATCGCCCGAACTAAAAGGGTTCTAAACGAGTACGACTCAATGTCGCCCTCCAGCCGGGACCTCGAATTGAAGCGTGCTCTGAAATTCCAGAATGAGGCTATGGACGAGTATGCCGAAGTGTTTGCGCAATTGATGAGTGAAAGTCAGCGGGCAGAAAAGGGAGCCCCAACAAAGCCCCAGACTCAACAAAGGCGTTCCCGGACGTCGGGCAAAGCGAAACCGTTGTATAAGCGGGCGGGAAGCACATAAAGGAATCCGGCCAGGCTTGGACGCTCGATTGATCTACAGCGTCTTTGGCATCCTCGGCAGTCCCTAGGCAACACAAAATCGGCTCGCCTCCCGACTCGAATGGATAACTTGCTGAAGTCTTCGGTTGCGGCAAATCTGCGAATGACGCCCGGTGGGGACGATTGTCTCGTTCGGTGACTGTCGGTCAAGCGCCCAAGCGTTAGCAGAAGGGCCAATCGAGTTGGGACGAAGCGACGGCTGCAAGTATTTCTTGCTAGGGCACGACCAGCCAACCTCACCGCGCCAGCCTCCCCACCCGCTCCCAGCCCGCTCCGATCGCCGATTGAGTGAAGGTCCTGGAGCCCCCTACAGAGGTGGCTGGTGTATACTGGCCACAATCTGGTTCGATGAAAATTCGATGAAAGTGGAGTTCCAGGCCAAAATGATCCCATCCCAACTTTGGCGGCTCGTCGCCGCGATCGCTTTGCTTGCGATTCCGCTCGCGGCGCACCATTCCTTTGGCGCCGAATACGACGCCAACAAGCCCATCACCCTCACGGGCGTTGTGACGAAAATCGAGTGGACCAACCCCCACAGCTACTTCTACCTCGACGTCAAGGACGAGAAAGGAACTGTGGCGAACTGGAAGTTCGAAGGCTATGGTCCAGGCGTCCTGTACCGCACCGGCTGGAAGAGAGGAATCAGTATGAAACCGGGCGACACGATCACGGTAACAGGCTGGCGCGCCCGTGACGGCACCAATTGGGGCCATTCACGGCAGGTCACGCTGGCCAGCGGCGAAAAGCTCTTCTTCGGTCCTCCGGCGGGTACCGGAGATGGCGGAAGCGTACCCCCGGTGGAGGTGAAATGATGGGCCGAGTCTTGGCCGTTCTCGTCGCCCTGACCCTGTCTTTGCCGGCGCAAAACGCCACGCGAGACAAGAACAAGGCTTCCACCAAGGGTTCGGTCCCGCGCACTCCCGACGGCAAGCCGGATCTGACCGGTGTCTGGCAGAGCGGCAGCACGGTCAAAGGGAGTTGGGAAGAGGCCAATTCCGGGACGGGTATCGGCGGAACGGGAAAGAATCCGTCGGCACCCGCGATTCTATCGGCCTCGGACCGGCCGGCGGCGGCCGAAAGAGCTCCTTATCAGCCCTGGGCCGCCCAGAAGGTCCTCGAGTCGTACAAGAACCGAGGCATTGACGATCCCGCGGCCGAATGCCTGCCGCCCGGCGTTCCCAGAACCTCAGTCTTAGGGCTCTTTCCGACTCAGATCATCGAGACCCCGAAACAAATCGTAATTTTGTATGAGTACATGCACGAGTACCGTATCATTCCGTTGAACGCAAAGCATCCCGACGATCTCTCGCCCACCTACATGGGCGATTCGGTGGGCCGTTGGGAGGGAGACACACTGGTAGTGGACGTCACGGGATTCAACGAAAAGACGTGGCTGGTCGGCACCGGCACCTTTCACACCGACGCGCTGCATGTGACCGAGCGTTACACACGCGTCGATAAGGACCAGATCAACTACGACATCACCATCGAGGATCCCAACGTCTTGACCAAGCCGTGGGTCATTCACACCAACCTGATGTTGCGGGACGGCACTCGCCTTCAAGAGTACGTGTGCGCGGAAAACAACCTGGCTCCGGCGTTTTACGAAAGGATGCAGAAAAACGGCATCAATTTCCAGCGTCCGTGACGCGGTTTCCGAAGCCCTTCCGGCTAGGCGCCGGTACACAATTTCTTTCACACGAGGTGCGTGATGCTTGCGCGTTTCAGCCGACTCGAATCCTGGCTCGCTACGCTTTGCCTGGCTGTGGTTGCTGGTGCTGCCATGGGACCACTTTCGCCAGTTGTCGACGCCCAGCGGGCTCGCACGGCGAACGACGCCGTCTACACCGACGCTCAGGCCGTGCGCGGCCGGGCCCTCTATCAGCAACGCTGCGCGGTGTGCCACGGCGAGCGACTGAGTGGCGGGCTCGCGCCGCCGCTTTCGGGGAGCGCCTTCCTGGGGGCATGGGGAGGGCAGTCCCTGTGGGACCTGTTGAGCAAGATCCGGAACACCATGCCGGCAGACGATCCAGGGAAGCTGACGCCTTCCCAGTCGGCCGATCTGGTGGCCCATCTTCTTCAGGTTGGCAAATTCCCCTCGGGCGAGGCCGAGCTCGGCACAGACGCGGCGGGGCTAAAGGCCATCGTACTCCCCGCCCAGCCGTCGATCGCGTCAGTAGCCTCACGCGCGCCGACACTTCCGGCGACGGGCAATCTGCAGCAGTTGATGGCCGGCATTCTATTTCCCAGCTCGAATATCATCTTCAACGTTCAGACCAACGACCCCAGCGTGCCGGCGAAGCCCGGCGAGGTGGGCAAGGGAGCCTTCTCCTGGGTCGACTGGGGAGCCGGCATCTATAGCGGGTGGGATCTGGTCGATAACGCGGCCGTTTCGGTGGCCGAATCGGCTCCGCTCCTTTTGACGCCGGGGCGCCGCTGCCAGAACGGCCGGCCCGTGCCGATCGACAGGCCCGATTGGATCAAGTTCACGCAGGGGCTCGCGGAAGCGGGCCGCGCTGCGTACAAGGCCTCGCAGACCAGGAGCCAGGAGGCGGTGACGGAAGCCACCAATCAACTCGCCGATGCCTGCTTGAACTGCCACCGGGTGTATCGCGACAAGCCAGGCGGCACGCGTGCGGACCCATCGAATAAGGCGGCCCGTTGCGTGCCATCGGCCGGGGGCTAACCGATCTAATCTGACCGTCTGCCGGCGCCCCACGCCAGCTTGAGAGGTGCTTGATTGCCTCCTACGTGGAGTGGGGACACCAGTAAGGCTCAAGCTCTCTCGCCTGAACCGTACTGGACCTCAGAATTAGTTTTACGAGACGGCGGCCGACTCCGTGGTCGCATGGACGAGGCCTTAGCTGACCCGTTACAGGACAACGGCCCCCGGCTCGGCGCACGCGCAATTTATCAACAAGGATTCGTGGACTTCTGCTTCCGGCGGAGCCCCGCCCCGATCACGTAAACTTACGCCAAGCCTATACCGGCGGCTCCACGGCTTGAGCGTGCTGGCGATGATTATCAGAACGGCCAACAGTACATCATTCTGCGCAATCCGTCCGGTGAGGTCGAAGCCCGCGCGGGCGCATCGAAGGCTACCGTTTTTGCCGACATCAGCTGGTGGCGTCCCAGCTCCGCTACGCTGGATCTTCATCACTTGCTCGCCAGTTTCGCCCGTTCCGGACCCATGGGGTGATCGAGCCATTGCAAGCGCCCACGCCGTTATTTTCGCGGAGTATACTGTCTCATGCGACCTGAAACATATCGCGGGCGGCCGCCCGCCAGGTGGCACACTTGCGCAAAACAAAGTCAAGGGAGGACGAAATGAAACTTCGTCTCGTTGGATTGGGATTGGCCGCAGCCGGCGCAATTGCGCTGGGCGGCGTGGCGTTTGCTCAAAACGTACCGGAGCAATTCGTCGTCAGCGGCAAAGCCGCCGAAAAAATTCAGGATTTCACCACCATCAATCTGGCCACCGCGGAGCGCATTGCCGATGCGTGCGAGAAAGCCGCCACTGCCGAGGGCGTGCAAATCAGCATCATGGTGCTCGACAATGACGGCAACCATGTCTACATGGACCGCATGGATGGCCAGGGCTATCTCAATATCGTCACGGCGGAGATGAAGGCGCGCACCGCGCTGGCAGACCGGCAACCCAGCAAGCTTCGGATGAACACCGTGATTGAGGACCCCACGCGGGAACTTCAGTTCATTCAGCTTGGTTTGTTTTCCAATTCCGGCGGGCTTCCCATCGTCGTCAACAAGCAGATGATCGGCGTGGTCGGTGTCGGGGGTTCCGCGCCGCGCGTGCCCGTATGGAGCGACGAGATTTGCGCTCAGAAGGCGCTGGTCGAGGTGATCGGGCCGTCGGTCCCGCCGCTGGCGAAGGACCTTCCGCCGCGGAGGAACCCCAACCCGGGCCATGCGCCGGTACCGCGCTTTGCCTCCGCCACGACGCCCAAGTCTAGCCTGCCGGCGGAATTCGTAGTCGGCGGCAAAGGCGCCGCAAATGTCTTCGACGGCAATCAGATTTCGCTTGCGGCCGCTAAA
This sequence comes from Acidobacteriota bacterium, assembly GCA_028876805.1. Classification (GTDB taxonomy): domain Bacteria; phylum Acidobacteriota; class Terriglobia; order Bryobacterales; family Bryobacteraceae; genus PSRJ01. Next base: position 4,874 of record JAGWQP010000036.1, read on the forward strand.
AAGATCGCCCGCACCTGCCGCGACTGGGCGGTGTCGAAGGGCGGCACAGCATCGATATACGTGATCGATAATGCCGGCGAGTTCGTGCACCTGGAGCGCATGGATGGCCAGATCTACAACAACATCCGCACGGCTCTGTTGAAGGCGCAGACAGCACTGAGGAGCCGCCAGCCCACCTCCATCCGCACGGCACAGCTCAAGAACGACCCGGACGGCATTCCGCGGCAGCTAGGTAATTTCAATTTCTTCACAAATTCGGGCGGCATCCCCATCGTGGTCGATGGGCAGATGATCGGGGCCGTCGGCGTGGGCGGAGGCGCGGGCGGCGGCGATGAGAATTGCGCCATCGAAGGTCTGAAGGCGACATTCGGCGAGCACGTGACGCTGCCGGTCTATCCGGCTGCGGCGGGAGCCGGGCAATAAGTGAATGGGGAACCCGGCGGTAGTCACTCAACCGCCGGGCCATTCCTCACAGCAGGGAGGGACTATGCAGAAGAGCCGGAGAATTTCAGCCAAGGTCGCGCTCGGCACAAGCGTTGCCGTGTTGGCGCTGATGGCGCAGGCAGGCGGGCCCAACCCGACCTGCCACCATTGCTCAGCCACGTATATTCCAGTGTCGGAGCTGAATGCGTACACGGACAAGGCCGTGAAGTACCGTCTGGTCGATCAGCAGGTTCGCTCGGTGGACGTCGGTAAGGTCCAGGTGGGCATCGGGATGGTAACCCGCGGCAAGCTTCTTGCTGACCCCAACCGCAAAGGCGCAGTGGCCGAACATGAGCAAGTCAGCGAAGTCTACCATGTGATCGATGGAGAGGCGACGCTGCTAACCGGGCCGGACCTGGTCAATCCCGTAAAAAGACCGGCGGACGAGCAGACGGTCCGGCTGCAAAATGGCCCAGGTTACAATTCCGACGAAATCCGGCAGCCGATGACAACGCGCCTCAAACCGGGTGATGTGTTAATCATTCCCGCCGGCACCGGGCATCTGTTCACCGAAATTCCCGATCACATCACGTATATGATGGTGCGGATCGATCCCGACAAAGTGGTGCCGACTAAGAGCCAAGCTCAATCCGAGGCTGACCTGAAGGCCATTCCCCCGAGGAAAGGCGCGAAGTGAGCCGCCGCGCCTTCAAAGTCACGATTCTGGCCGGGCTAGCCTTGGGAACAGCTTTCGCTATCAGGAACCTACTGGCGCAATCGACGAGTTCGCGCGATCGAGTTCTGGTGGACGAACTGGTCCTCGCCAATCGCGTGCTGGCTCACGAAATTGGGGTTCTGGATGCGTACGGACACGTCAGCGTCCGGGATACGCGGAATCCCAATCGCTATTACCTGTCGCGCGCCATCTCGGCCGGTATGGTGACTGCCGCGGATATCATCGAGTACGATCTCGACAGCAAACCGGTGGAGGGCGACCGTTCCGACGGGTACCTCGAGCGCTTCATCCACGGCGAAATCTACAAGGCACGCCCCGACGTGATGGCCGTGATCCACGCCCACTCGCCGGAATTAATCGCGTTCGGATCGAGCTCGGTTCCCCTCCGGAACATGATTCACACCGGAGCGTTCATCAATGACGGCGTACCGATCTTTGATGTCCGCAAGTTCGGAGGCACTGCGGACGATATGTTGATCCGCAATCCCGCGCTGGGTAAGGCTCTAGCTCAGGCGCTCAGCAGCAAAACGGCGGTGATTCTTTACGGACACGGTGTCGCAGTTGTGGGTGCCAGCCTGCCCACAGCCGTAAGTAACGCCTATTTCCTGAACATGAACGCCAAGGTAGAGGAGCAGGCGATCGCGCTGGGCGGCACCGTCTCCTATCTGGAGCGCGAGCCCGGCGCGAAAAGGCCGGCGAACGTTGCGCCCGCCGGGGCGGCAGCGAACAACCGCGCCTGGGAGTATTGGAAACGGCAGGTCGCCGGGAAGTGACCGCGGCAAGCAGTTCGAGATGGACCCGCACTGTGCACCTGGGATTTGAAAACCGCTAGCTAGAAGCTTCGATTTTTGAAGCGCTCGTCAATTGCCGCTGGTACGCTCGGGTTGGCACGCCCGCTCGCGGTAAACAAGCTGGCCTGAGTCGACGTTTCTCGATCACCCCAGCCCGCGAGCAAGTACCGGTGCACCTTGAAATGGAAATCCATCTTGGCTCCAGTCGGGTCCGGACCGCTTCCAACAGATGTTTCCCTTCAGGCGTTTTGGACGACCGTTTCGGTCGCATCCTCACGAATCGTACAATCCGGCCCGTAGGGCGACCATGGATCTCGATGGCGCCAATGGCGGTGGCGAGCGAGAAGGTTCTTGGTGGTTCGCGAGCCATGGCCCCCGCACGCTCTCGATTTTTCTGGATCTCGAAGTGACCCTCAGAGAACGCTTGTCGGCGGCGGGGGAGCGAGATGCGACGGACGGGAATTTCGTGCTCCAACCTGAATCAACTCGCCGGGGGTCAACAGCGGGGTTCGGTAATTTCGCGGTCCCTGCCTGGGCTGGGATCGGGTTGATGAATCAACAGCTCCGTCTGAACGGCGCCCTTGACCAGCCAGTAGCGCCCGGGTCTCAACCCAGCAAAGCGCACTCAACCCCGAAGGCGAACACCTCATCAGTCGCGCTTAACAAAAAGCTCGTCCACGAGGCGCTCGGGGTTTACTTCAAGCGTTCGAACCGGTAATCGCCGGAAACGTGCATCTCCGCCAGGTAATCGACCGCACCTTTGCTGTCGACGAGGAACTTGATCCCCAGTCCGAAAAAGCCGGAAAACATGGTTGGCGACTGGGCGATAAGCTGCACTCTGCCCCTTCCCTTCAGGTCGGCGAACAGCTTTCCCTCCGAGACGGTGATTTCGATCGTTCTGCGGATCGGTTCGCCGTTCCAAATGTCCAGCTCGCGGTAGGTGCCGGCGTACTTGGCAAGGGTTTCAGCCGGCACCTTGACTTCGGATTTCAGATCGTCAGACGCCTTGCCGACCCAGTGTTCGAGCGCGTCCTTCGCGTCCTCGTTGCAGACGTATTCGATCAGTTCAGTGTCGGGGGCAATCTGCGCCACGGCGGTGACGGTCCACGTCTTGTCGTAAACCTTGGGATCGCGGAGAGTCACACCGATTTCCATGTGTCCGAAGTCCTTGCGCCGGTAGCGTTCCGTCGTGTGCAGTGCCTCGGTGTGGGGATGGCCATCGCGATCGAGCCAGGTGCGGTCATTGAAGCCATTGCTCTCGACCACCAGCGTATCCCCTTCCCAGTGTCCGACCGAGTATCCCATCCAACTCGGATTGGGGTCGGCTTCCAGCTTGCGGCCGTCGACGAAAATCTGGCGATAGGTGAGATCCGGGTTAAGGATGATGATCAGCGTGGGAGTCTGAACAATCTTCATCATGCCTGCAGCCGTGCTCCCTCCGGCTGTCATGTACAACGGACCCAAAGGCAAGCAGTGAGCGCCCGGGTATTCTTTTCCGAGGTCTTCGGTCCGCTCGCGGACCAAAGCCTCTGCCCAGGGCTGAACCTCCCCCGGCTTCAGATCCGCCGTGATGTCGCGACTATATTTGGTAGAAATCTTGTCCCACAGACCCGACAGATCGGGTTTGCCGTCGGGTGCGCGCGGCGCGGGTGCGGTGAGATTCGGGTCGCCGCTCGCAGCGCGGGGCAGGCCCGGCGTAGGGTAGTTCGCCCATTGCGCCGCCAGCGGAACGCTGATCATCGACGCGACGATCAGCACGAAAATAGCAGCGGATTTCATGATGTACCCTCCTATCACGATCTTCGAATCTCAGGTGCTATTTCTTCGCGGCTTCCGCGGCTGCTTTCTCTGCGGCGCGGGCACCCGCGAGGATGTTCTTCAGGCCGTAGTTCCCCTCGTGACACGCGTACTCGAAAATCGGGCCGGCGAACCTCCGCATCACTAACTCGGCCGACCAAGGCTTCGTCCAAACACTCGGGTCCTCCACGGTAAACCGGTAGAGAATTGTTTCCGGCCCGGTCATCGTGAAGCGCTCGACCACGTGCAGGTTGTGATCCGTGAAAATGTCCTGCCGGGTATCGGAGGGCGGGCCGCGGAAGTTCGTCGCGTCATTGAAGTTGGTCGTATCGACCACCAGCGTGTCCCCTTCCCAATGGCCGCGCGAATCTCCGCCTAACTGGCGGATGCCGGGCGGCAGATGCGGACTGCCGTCGAGCGGGATGTTGCGCACGCCGTGGATGATTTCGTGGTGGATCACAAAAGCCTGCGGAGGCTGCACGATTTCGAGATTGGCATTGTAGGTAGAGCCCACCATCGGCGGCCCTTCATTGCCCCACGCAATACAGCGCTCCGCCAGGGTGCGATCCTGAGCGCTTTCGGCGCCCGCGCGGCGGCGGGCGGCGGCGGCCACCGCGACGGCCTGCTTGTTGCCTTCCTCCGACAGCGGAGGGATCCTGCCGTCGGGCGGGTCGAAGATCAGAGACGTGCGCCGGTTCGATATGATTTTCTGGTAACTCTCGCCCTGCCAGATGGCGTTGTCGTAGTGGACGTCTTCCGGCGACTGGCTGTTCTCCTGCCGTAGTCGCTGCGCCTCCACACTGGCCGCTTCGGCCTCGGTGTAGAATTCCTTGGTTCCCAACTCCTTGGGGCGTTCCAAGGGAGTAAACGTGGCATTGGTCCAATAACCTTGCATGTCGGGATGGCCATCCGCGGTCCGCGGGGGAGCCCAAATCTTTTGCGCTTTCGAGGCGATGTGAGTCGTTTGAGCCAGCGCCGCGGTTCCACCCAGAAACGCGATGGCTGCGGCGGTAGCGCCAAACGGGAAGAATCGAGGCCCCATGCGCCGTCTCCTCCTTCGTGCGTCTTTAGTCAATAGTAGCTCACGTAGCGGGGTCCGCGCTCGCCTTCATTTTGACTTCTGCTGCACATCGGCAGGCTTGCAGTTGCCGGCTTCGCACCGGTTGTTTTCTTCGCAGATTTGTTCGAACAGCTTCCAGGTGGGGTGCAGTTTCATCTGAAAATTTTGCGACCACGGCCGGGTGAAGATCTTGGGGTCGTCGATGGTCATCTCGAGCGAAACCGTCGTCGGGTCGAGGTATTGGAGACGCTCGATCACGTGGAGGGCGTCGCTATGGTACCGCACCAAACCTGTAGTAAAGGCATCAATCGGCCACGGCTTGAGCCCGATCGTGTCAATGACCAGAGTGTCGCCTTCCCACCTCCCGACCGAATCTCCCATGAAGGTCAGATCGAGATCTTTGGGATGAGGACGGCCATCGGTCGCGACGACCCGGAAGAAATGCATGTACTCGTAAAGAAAGGTCACGGTCCCCGGTTGCTCGAGGATCTCGGTCGCGTAGGGAGACAACACCTCGCGCGGAAAACCGTCCGGCAGGCAATGAGCCGTCGGGTCGTCGTGGTTGACGTCCCCGGTCAGCTTCTGCAGAAACAACGCCTCGCCTCCTGGCTTGTACGGAGCGAAGTTGTTGGGATCGAAGTTCGTCACCGAGGGCGTGTCGGTGTCATGGGGACCCACCTTGTGGGTGAATCCGGGGCCGGCCCACACACCGGAAAAATCCGGCTTGCCGTCGGCCGCGCGTGGTATCGCCTTGCGGTTTGAAGCCGGCTGGGCGAAAGCACCGGCCGCCAGAATCAACCACAAGAGCACGAAACGATTTCTCATGTTGAGGTCCTTCCCGAACTCGGTAGCCGCTCTGGCCGCGGTCTACTTCCCGTTGGCATCGCCTTTCGGAACCACATCCTCGGCGGCGCCCGCAAACACCTTGCGGCCATTGGCAAACGTGACGTTGCCGCCGGATGCGTTGTTGGAACCATCCTTGGCGCGGAAACCTTCGACGATGATGACGTCGCCCGGCTTCAAAACGTCCTTGGTGATCCCCCGTCTCATCAGCATTCCGGGCGGGCCGCCGGAGAAGCCCCAGGTCGTCACTTTGCCGCTTTCCTCCGCCACATCGACGTAAAACCAGATGTGCGGGTTCATCCACTCCAGTTTCGAAACCACGCCTTTCACTTTGACGGGTTTGGTTGAGTCGTACTCGGCCGAAAACGCGTGATGCGCAAACGCCGGGACTGCCGCCGCGACGAGGCCCAGGCTCGCGGCACACACCGCCAATTTCGTCTTCATCGGGTCGCTCCTTCTCATTCCGCCATTAACGCGAAGGTCCAGACCGAGCCGCCGGTCGGCACCCTCCGGGAGGCGTAGCGAGTGGCCAGAGTGCCGCCGAGTCCCGACGCGACCGTCACATATTGGCGGCCTTTGTGGGTGTAGGTGATGGCCGTCGAATTGATGCTCGAGCCGGTCTTGAACTGCCAGAGCGTTTTGCCCGTCTCGTCGTCGAGGGCCAGAAACTCGCCCGTCAATTGGCCGGTGAAAACCAGTCCTCCCCCGGTCGCCAGCATGCCGGCTGAGCTGGGCAGATCGGTCAGGGGGACCTCCCATTTCTTGTCGCCGGAGAGGGGGTTGATCGCCAGGAAGTGACCGAAGACCTCACCCGGCCGGGTCTCCGGAAACCGGGCATTGACACCGGTTGAGGTTCCCCCCTTGACTGGCGGCCTCGGCGCCGCAAGCTGCTGGATACGCGGCACGTTCCATGTGCTGGCGTAGATGAGGCCGCTGTTCGGATTGAAGGCGATCGGCACGGCATTGGTGCCGCGCGACGGCCAGATCTCTACCTCTTCACCCGCAGCAAAGCGTTTGTAGATGTCCGTCAACACCGGCCGGCCGGTGACTGGGTCGATCTCGGAAGCCCAGTTGACCCTGACGTAGGGGTGCGCCGCGATCAGTTTGCAGTTGGTCCGGTCCAGAACATAGAGGAAGCCGTTCTTGTTGGCCTGGATCATGACTCTGCGAAGCTGGCCGCCAACCTGGATATCGGCGAGCAAATGCTCGTCGGTGGCGTCCACGTCGTACACATCGTTGGGTGTGTATTGAAAATAGCAGGCAACTTCGCCCGTCTTCGGGCGGATGGCGAGAACGCTATTGGTGAACAAGCTATCCAGGCCCTGGCGAGGTCTGGGATCGTATGGCTCGGCGTTGCCGGTACCCCAGTAGACTAGGTCGAGCTGGGGATCGTAGGAGCCCGAGCGCCAGGTCGGACCTCCGCCTTGCGACCAGGCATCGGTGTTCTTCGGCCACGTCTCCGAGCCCGGTTCGCCGGGGGCGGGAATGGTATACCGGCGCCACAGTTTTTTCCCGGTGTCCGGATCCCATCCGTCGAGGAACCCGCGCGTGGTGGACTCGCCACCAGCCACTCCGGAGATCAGCACGCCGTTGGCTATGATCGGCCCACCCGTGGCGTAGTAGCCATCGGCCGCGTCCGCGAATTTCTGGTTCCAGATCTGTTCGCCGGTCTTCATATCGAGCGCCAGCAAATGGTTGTCGATGGTCACGCGAAAGACTTTGCCGTTATAGATGGTCGCCGCGCCGCGGTGGAAAGCGGTTCGCTTGATCCCCGATTCAAGCACCACCGGCGTGCGCCAGATCTGCCTGCCGGTTTCGACGTCGATGGCGAATGTCCACCTGCCGTTGATCACGTACATGACGCCGTTATAAATCGTGGGCGCTGCCAGTTCACCCTCGTCGTTCATGAGGCTGGTGCTCCAGACGGGCACCAGGCGCTTGACATTGCTTTTATTGATTTGCGCAAGCGGGCTGTAGCTCTTCCGGTCGTAGCCCATGCTCTCGGTCGTGACGTTTTCGGGGTTCTTGGCGTCGTTGATTAATTCTTCGGTCGTTTGGGCCAGCCCGAGCATGGCCCAGGAACCAAGTAGCGTCGTACACACCCAGATTTTCTTCATGATCGGCCTTCCTTATCACTGCCGGTTTGGCGACTTCGCACAGCTTATCAGAAACGGAAAAGCCCGGCTGACGCTTGACAATGGGTCACCAGATCATTAGCCTTTAGGAACGCTGGTCAGCAAGCAGCAGGAGAAGGCGATGAACGATAAATTTCGTATTTGTTTTTGGGTGGCAATGGCAGGGCTTTTGGCAGCGCCACTGTGGGCACATCACTCGATCTCGGCTGAGTTCGATACGTCTCGAACGCTGAATGTGAAGGGCACTCTCACCAAAATCGAATGGGTGAATCCGCATGTCTATATCTACCTTGATGCCAAGGACGAGAAAGGCGAGGTGACGGCGTACGCATTAGAAGCCGGTCCCCCGGGCAATCTGCGAAGGGCGGGTGTGCTGAAAACGATGTTCAGCGTGGGGGATCAGGTCACCATCGAGGCTTACGCGACCAAAGATGGCACAAAGAACCTCGGATTGGTGAAGTCGATAACATTCGCTGATGGCCACACCATCGTGATGGGAAGAGATCCCAAGGAAGTCGAAAAGGCTAACCAGCCCGAGTAGGCCGGCTCGGAGGTTCACCGGCAAGGAGGGCAGACGGATGAAAGGTTCTTTGCTCGCGTATAGCGTGGCGGCTACGATGGCGATGGCGTCTCTCTCGATCCCCGCAGCTGCACAAAATCACAAGGTCTCGCCGGGCGCGCCTCGGGCGAAGGAGGTTCAGGTTGGATACGGGCTTGACAAAGACCAGCCCTTTGCCGGGGCAGATCCGGATGGAACCGGCCTTCCCTTTAAAGAGCCTCCCGCCGAGGCCGTCGCAGCTGCCAAAAAAGCGCCTACTCCCCACATGATCGATGGGCATCCCGACCTGACCGGCTTCTGGGCGCCGGCCGGCTGGGGATACGCCGTCACACAGGGAAAACTGAGCACGGATGGGAAGACCTACTACACCCAGCGCCAGGCGGAAGGCCCCAATCAGACGGCGCAGAAGGTGGCAGAACTAAAACATCGCACCGAGGGCGCCAATCTTCCTCCCTACCGGCCGGAACTAGTAGCCAAGGTGAAAGATCTAGCGGAGCATCAAAGCAAGATGGATCCCGCGTTTTATTGCGCGCCCAAAGGATTCCCGCGCGTCGGCCCTCCGACAGAGGTCATCGAGAATCCGAAGACACTCGTATTCCTGTACGACACCGTCAACTCTTCGGAGCAAAATGCGTTTCGAGTGATCTCGACCGATGGCCGCGGTCACGACCCGACTCTCAATCCTTCGTACTACGGCGACTCCGTTGGCCACTGGGAGGGGAACACGATGGTGATCGATGTGACGAATTTCGTTGACGACACCTGGCTCAGCCAGAACGGCACGATCCACAGCGATGCCATGCATGTGGTTGAGAAGCTGACACGGGAAGGCAACGTGGTCACCTGGGAGGTCAGCATTGAAGATCCCAAGGTGTTCACCAAGCCGTGGGTCTTCAGCCGCCACTTGATCCACGGCCTCGCAGGTGGTCATGCGCTAGAAGAAGCCCCGTGCGTAGAGCACGACGGCAATCATTTGGTGAATACCGATCGCAACTAGACCGGTCGCGCTCCAAGGGCCGCGGCCGCCTCGGAGTCAGCCCGGGCCGACCGCTCGTCGCCCAGCTGACGGTGCACTTGCCCGCGCAACACGTACAGATGCGGCTCCTTGGGAGCCAGGTGGATCGCCTCTGTAAGATCTCTAACAGCGGCGTCCAGGAATTCATTCTGACGCGAATACAACTGGGCGCGGTATTGGTACGCTTGCCACAGCCGCGGACTCCGCCGGATCGTTTCGGTCAGCAGGGCCAGAGCCCCCCTGGTCTGGCCGTTCGCGGCCAGCTCGAGGGCTCGCTCGAGAACCGCAGCATCATCCCGGAGCGTGCGGCTGTGCCTTCGGCCGAGGAAATGAAGGTAAGTCCCGAGGATCAGGCACAGAAACGCAATCTCGGTGGCGCCCGGGAACGCCCACGCCCCCAGAACGAGGCGACCGGCCAATGGCAAGCTCGCGAAAAGCACCGCCAGCACCCAGGCCGCGCGGCTCCACTGCCGGGCCGTTGAAAGCGGTTTCATCACGCGGTTATCCCTCTGGCGCAGGCGCGCCCGTCAGGAAGCGGAAGACCGTGGTACTGCGGAAGGTCTGACCGGGCTTCCGGTCGGTGGAATTGGACGCCGGTTGATTCGGGGAGTCGGGGAAATGCTCGGTCTCCAGGCAGAGACCGGGGGGCCGGCCATCCATGCGGCCGCCTTTGCCGCGGATGGACCCATCCCGAAAGTTGCCGGAATAGAACCGAATCCCGGGCTCGCCGGTAAGCACCTCGAGCACCCGTCCGCTGTCGCTCGCTTCCACGCGCGCCGCGAGCAACAGCCCTTCGCCATTCCGATTGAGTGCCCGATTGTGGTCGAAGCCGCAGCCGAGTTTCAACTGCTCGTCATTCTGGTCGATTCGCGCTCCGATCGCGACCGGCTTGCGGAAATCGCAGGGCGTGCCGGCGAGAGGGCGCAATTCGCCGGTGGGAATCAAGTTGGCGTCCACCGCGTTGAAGCGGTCGGCGTTCAACCCCAGGTGGTCGCCGAGAACGTCGACCGAACCGGGAGCGCGCCGGGTCCAAAAGCGTTTGTCAAATCCGCGCGGCCCTCCATCGAGCCTGTTTTCGCCGTCGTTTTTGTCCAGTTGATACAGGACCCTGGTCAGCGCGAAGCGGGCTTGGCCGATACGGTCGGCGGATCTGCCGACTCCGAACAACGGCCCCGGGTTCGCCAGATATCCGTCGAGCGGATCGAAGCCGCGCACGAAATCGCTGATCGTTTCAAGCGAGGTCACGATTCCGCCGTCGTTCATGATCCGGGCCCGCAACCCGTTGGTTTGCCGAAGTTCGCTCGTCGTCGAACGCTCGCCGCGCTCATCAGCGTCGCGCTTCCAATCAGAAGGACCCCTGTCAAGCGCACCCCCGAATTGTATGTGCTTTCCTTCAAACCTGCAAGATGCCTTTCGAGGATGGTAACGTGAAACGGATTGCTCACGGGAATGATCCTGTCGACTTGCTCTGCGGCTCTTTGGCCCGAGCAGCTTGCGAAGGGGAAAGACATCTTCCATTTTTTCGCTTGGCGCCGCGGAATAACTAGCCATCATGGCACCGGAAATCTCACCTTCGGCGTTACCCGCACGCGGTGGCCGCAGGCACAATGAAAATATGCATGTGATTGCGGATGTATGCATCATCCCGCTCGGAGTCGGGGTTTCGGTGTCGGCCGAGATTGCTTTGTGCGAACGGATTTTGACGGAGGCGGGCCTCTCGACACGCCTGCACGCTTACGGCACCAACGTGGAGGGCGAGTGGGACCAGGTCTTCGCGGCCGTGAAACGGTGCCACGAGGCCCTCCATATTCAAGGCGTGCCGCGCATCTCGACCAACATGCGTTTCGGCACCCGGATCGATCGCGGCCAAAATATCGAAGACAAGATCCGCAGCGTCGAGGAGAAGCTGAAACCGCCAGCGTGACATAGCGCCGGCTTCGCAGATGACGCCGCGCCACATCCCCATTTCTTTTGGAATATAATTCTACGAAAGTGTCATGCCCAGTCTCGCGCCAGGGAGCGCGAAAGGAGAGGACCATGAGGCGAGTGTTTTCACGGCGGGCCGTCGGCCGGATCCAGGCGGCTTCTTTTTTGTTGTTGGCGGCCCTGCCTGCCTTGGCGCAGTCGGGAGCGAAAAATGGAGAGTGGCGCACGTACGGCGGCGACCTCGGCAATACGCACTACGCGCCGCTCGACCAGATCAACGCGAGTAACTTTAATCAGCTCCAGGTGGCATGGCGGTTCAAGACCGACAATCTCGGCGCCACGCCCGAATACAACTTCGAGGGCACCCCTCTCATGGCGAACGGCGTGATGTATTCGACCGCCGGAACGCGGCGCGATGTGGTGGCGTTGGACGCGGCCACTGGCGAACTGCTCTGGGTGCACTCGGAGAACGAGGGCAAGCGCGGCGGCGTCGCGCCGCGCAAGCTTTCGGGCCGTGGCCTGGCCTATTGGAGCGACGGCCGGGAAGAACGGATCCTGTACGTCACGCCGGGCTACCGCCTCATCTCGCTCAACGCCAAAACCGGCACCGTCATCGCCGGCTTTGGAGCCAATGGTGCGGTCGATCTGAAGATGGATGACGACCAGCAGATCGATCCGGAATCGAGCGAGATCGGGCTGCACGCGGCGCCGGTGGTGGCTGGGGATACCGTCATCGTAGGCGCCGCCCACAAGCCCGGCGGCGTGCCGACCAGCAAGACGAACGTGAAAGGATACGTGCGCGCTTTCGATGTGCGTACTGGCAAGCGCCTCTGGATCTTCCACACCATTCCGAAACTGGGCGAGTTCGGCTACAACACATGGGAAAACGACTCCGCCACCTACACCGGCAACACCGGGGCGTGGGGGCAGATCAGTGTGGACGAGCAACTGGGAATGGCGTTCATTCCCGTTGAACTACCGACCGGCGACTATTACGGCGGGCACCGTCCGGGCAACGGCCTGTTCGGCGAGAGCGTAGTTGCCGTCGACTTGAAAACCGGTGTGCGCAAATGGCACTACCAACTGGTGCACCACGGCATCTGGGACATGGACATTCCCGATGCGCCCATGCTAGTCGACATCACACGGAACGGGCAAACGGTCAGGGCCGTGGCGCAGCCCACCAAGCAGGCATTTTTGTACGTCTTTGATCGAACCAACGGCCAGCCGGTTTTCGGAATGGAAGAGCGCCCGGTCGAGAAAGGCGAGGTGCCGGGCGAATGGTATTCACCGACACAGCCGTTCCCGCTCAAGCCGCCTGCCTATGACCGTCAAGGCTTCACCATGGACGATCTGATCGACTTCACTCCGCAACTTCACGAGGAAGCCGTCCAATTCGTTTCCAAGTACAAGTTGGGGCCGGTCTTCACACCGCCGGTGGTCAGCAAGCCGGAAGGTCCCTATGCGACGCTCGCGCTGGCGACTGCGGGCGGCGGCACCAATTGGGCCGGCGGGGCGTTTGACCCCGAAACCCATATCGCCTACCTGCCCTCACAAAAGGCACTGACGGCCTTGGGCCTGGTGCCTCCCGAAAACGGCCGATCCGACATGCGGTACATTGCCGGAAGCGCGGCGCCGCGTTCCGGCCGCGGCGGGCGCGGGGGAGGAGGGGGAGGGGAAGGCGGAGGTGGCGGGCTCACCATCGAGGGCTTGCCGCTGGCCAAGCCTCCCTACGCGAGCATCTCCGCGATCAACCTGAATACCGGCGACATCGTGTGGCAGATCGCGCACGGCGAGACGCCAGACAACATCCGCAATCACCCGGCCCTGAAGGGGCGGACGATTCCGCGGACAGGGCGGCCGGGCGTGTTCAGCGTTCTGGTGACGAAAACCCTCATTATCGCCGGCGAGCGCGGCGTCTTCACCACGCCTTCCGGCCAAGTGGGCGCCATGCTACGAGCCTACGACAAAGCGACCGGCAAGGAAGTGGGCGCGGTTTACATGCCTGCGGGGCAAACCGGTACGCCGATGACGTACATGCTGAATGGGAAACAATACGTGGTTTTGGCCATCGCCGGGCAGGGCTTCCCCGCCGAATTGATCGCGTTCAAGCTGCCGAGCTAGGAGCATGAGGCTCCGCGTTTTGTCGGGAGCAAAACTTCGGGGAGTTTCCGCCCGTACCGTCGCCGAGCGATGAATTCGCGATCGACCCTCAACGTTTTCCGGATCGAGCGCGATTAAAGCGGCGAATCCGGCCGCATGATCGAACGCCACATGTGCGCTACCGGGCTGTTGTCGAAGCCCAGCCCTTCCTTGGGCTGTTTGAAGTGGCGACCGATGATGTCGGTGAACTCTTCGAGCTGGGGATTCACGTTGGGCTCGAACGCGTACAGGTCATTGATCGTAACCTGCCGCGGATAAATGTACCATTTGTGCTTGCGCACCATCTGGTAGGTCGCTTCAATGTACGGTTCCGGCTTGTAGTCGACGCCGAACATCCGCCGATACAGGTCCGGGTACTCGTAGCCGTTCTCCTTGTCTTCGTAAAAACGGAGCGCCTGGTGATAGCGGATGGCGAAGGCGGTTTTTTCAGGAACATACGGCTCGTAGAGTTGCGCGCCCCACCAGCCGTGGTCCACCTTAATCATGGCCTGCACGGTGTCGTGCAGCAGACAGGCCAGAATGATTTCCTCCGACATGCCGTTTCTCTTCGCGAGATTCGCGCTTTGCAGCACGTGATTGGCGGTCCCCGCGAAGCGCATCGCGAAGAAATCAACGAGCGTCGGGGTGGCCGGCATGGGAGGCAGCTTTTTCACATTACCCCGAGGGTTGACAAACAGACTTCCAACTCCTCGGCGATAGGGCAGCGTCTCTACCTGCTCGTCGACTTCGGCCGCGGTCGGAAACTCATGGCCGCCTTCGCCCGATCGAGCGCTCGCGGAGGCCTGGCTGAGCTGAAACAGCATCTGGTCTTCCAGCGCGTCCGCTTTCGCTTCATCGCTCATCCTCTTCAGGGTGGCGGCACCGCCCAGACTGGCGAGAAACGACTTGCGATCGATTTCCATGTTTCCCTCCACTATCCAGGATCTCAGAATCGCCGCCCGCCGTCGATCTGGGGCGGGTTACGGCGAAACTTCGATTTTTGCGGTGCGGGGTTTGAGGATCTCGTCGATCAGGAACAGATCCGTCAGCAGCGCACGGAGGTGGATGGAGGCATTGAGATTGTCGATCAGTTGGGAGCTAAGCGAGGGCTGGGCCTCGACCAGTTGAATCGCGGCCAGCGAGTCGGTGGAGTCCCGGTCCAAGACGGCAAGAAAAGCTTCGTAGGACTCCGCCGGTTCGAGTGAGTCTTGCTTCACCGCCGCGCGAAAGGCGTCAGCGAGCCCGGAAAGCGCTTCGACAGCGCGCCGGAGAAATTCCCGCAACTGCCCGCCGGAAGCGGATCCTTGATCCCCAGGCAGGCCCTGGGCGGCATACGCCAGCATGAACTCGTAGCATTCTTCGATGGCGTTGGTGCGATCGGCCAGGCTGTTGATCATCTTCCTCAGTCGCCGGCCGCTGCTTCCTCCGTGGCCGTTTCTTCAGGCCCCCACCGCGCCGGATCGTGATGCGACAGATAATAATCGCGATCCAGCGTGCCGAAGATCATCGACTTGGTGATGACCAGCTTTTCCGGACGAATTGCGAAGTAGATGTGGACCATGATGAGCGCGATCAATCCTACGCCCGCCAGCCCGTGAAGGAAGTACATCCAGCCCCACGTCATGTCGCCGAACAGGTAGGGATTGCGCGTCAGGAAAGGCGTGCGCACGCGGAACATCATGAGCAGCCCGGTGCCCATGACGCTGAGACCGGCCAGGACGATCACGCCATGATACATCTTGTTTTCGAGCGGATATTTGGCGAATCGGCGGGGCGGTGGAGCAGACAGCCCGAGCGAGCGGCGGAGCCGGCGGAGGCCGTCTTCGCTGTCGGCTCGGTCCGGCCAGATGGACCAAAAATCCAGCCAAAAGCTGGCGTGGACGACATGGAACACGATGGACGCCGACAGAACCAAGCCGGCGACCCAGTGATACGTCACCCAGGGGAACTCGACACCGACCTTCGGCAGGAACGCGGTGAACAGCAGCACCAGCATAGCTGCCGCCATAATCCAGTGAAACAGGCGCGCGGCCAGCGAGTGGCGCGGAACTTTGTCTGGCACGAGTGCCGCAGCGTTGGCGCGCGCCGACTCTTCGTACTCCTCCGGGCCTGAAAAGCGCAGCCAGATGGCATGCCCGATCAGAAACAGCAGGCCGGCGATCGCCGATACCCACAGCAGGTAAAAGGAAACATGGATGGGGACGCTCTGCCCCCACGGACTGGTCGCCCACTCTACGATACCCATTTGGGCTCCTCCACTCCTCGAATGGCGCGCTTCACCAGGTTGCGCAGCAGCGGAACCTTGTAGCCGTTGTAGCGCAGCGGTTCGGCGCCCTGGATGGCAAGGTGGCCGCCCAGTTGGGCCGTGGCTTCGTTGCGCGGCTTGCCGGTCACCGCATCTTCAACCTGCTTGAGACGCAGCGGACGCGCGGCCACGCCGTTGACTGCGATCCGGATGCGTTCAATCCGGTCGCCCGAGAAGACGGCTGCGGACGCCACGTTGACCAGCGGGAAGTCCCACACGTTGCGGTCCCGTACCTTTTCAAAATAGAAGTGTGTGCCGGCCCAGGCCGCCGGAATGCGGATCGCGGTGAGCAGGTCACCGGGCCGGAGCACGTTCATGTGCATGATATCGATGTCCGGACCGACGAAGTAGTCTTCGGCATTCAGCACGCGCTCGCCTTTGGAGCTGCGAATCACCATCTGGGCGTCGAGCGCGATCAGGGCCGGCGCCGAATCCGACGGGTTGACGGCGACACAGCGGTCGGCGTTGAGAATGGCATGCTCGCGGTTAATGGCCGTGGGCGTATCGGCGTAGCAGGTGTTGCCGCCGGCGCGATAGCAGTTCCACCCGCCGCGATAATACCAGCAGCGCGCGTCTTGCGACACGTTGCCGCCGAGCGTGCCCTGGTTGCGGATCTGCGGGGAGGCGGCGGCTTCGGCGCCGGTCGCGAGGATGCTGAACTTTTCCCGCACCACCGGATGGCGCACTACATCGGTGAGCGTGGTCATAGCGCCGATTTCGAGCCCGCCGTTCCAGGGGCGGATCCCGGCAAGTTCCTTGACCTGGCTGAGATCGACTACCACTTTCGGCCGCTTGATGCGGTCCTTCAACCAGTCGAAGGTGTCGAGGCCGCCCGCCATCACCCAAGCGTCTTTGCCGTGCTTGGCGACGAGCGCCAGCGCGTCATCGGTGTTGGCCGGCTGAAAGAGCTCGAAGGCCGGCATAATGTCGCGAATGATCGCCATATTCGTTTCTCCTTCCGCTCAGATGTGAGCCGTCAGGTGTTCGCCAGCCGCCTTACCGGCTTCCAACGACGCCAGAATGATGTCTGAGGTCACGGGCGCACGGCGGAAGATTTCGTCTCCGAGCGCGTCCGAAAGAGCGTTGAGGATCGCCATGCAACCGGCGCCCACCGGCGGTTCGCCGATGCCGCGCGCCCCGATGGGAGTCTCGGGATCTGGGATGTCGAGCGCGGCCCACTGCATATTCTCAGGCGCATCCAGAATCGTGGGCGGCTTGTTGTGGTGGAACCGCTTGGCTAGAGGCAGGCCGTAGTGCTGATCGTACACCCACTTCTGTCCGATCGCATGGCCGATGCCCAGCATCGATCGTCCGAGAATCTGGCCGCCGAGCGCGTGCGGGTGAATGATCGTGCCCACGTCGGCGACTGCGAGGTAATCCAGAATGCGGTACTTACCGGTTTCGAGGTCGACTTCCACCTCCGCAAAACCCGCCACGTAGGAGTGCGTCTGGCCATCGCGCGGCATGGTGTCGCGGGCCACCGCGAGCAGGCCCTGGCCAGCGAGCGCTTTGGCGGAAGCCACCGTCATGGGATTGATGCCTTTAGGCAGTTCGTGGCCGTCGTAGATGCCGCCGAGTTCAATGGCGCGCTTGGCGGCTTGGGCGAGCGTCATACCCGCGCCGCCCCCCTTGCGGGAGACGCGCTCGTTGGCGACCACGTAGTCTTCGGGCTTGCCGCCGTGATCCTTGGCGGCAATTTGCCGAAGCTTGTCGATTCCGTCCATCGTAACGGCGTAGGCGGCCCGCGTGTGCGCATGCGTGGTCTGGCTGCCGCCCGACGGACAGCTCCAAGGAAGATTGCGCGCTGTACTGCCCCAAGTGAGCTCGCATTTTTCCCACGGCACGCCCAGCAGCTCGGCGGTCACGCGATGGGTGTCGCTCACCGACGCCGTGCCGAGATTGCCGATGCCAGACTGGATGTAGACCTTGCCGTCAGGCTTGATCACGAACAGCCCGTCAAAGCCGATCGAGCCACCAACGAAACAGCTGGTGGCCACGCCAATCCCGCGTGCCTTGGAGCCGCTGCGTTTGGGCAGCACTTTGCGCTTTTCCCACTGGAATTGCTCGGCACCGCGGTCCAAGGCCTCCTTAATATAAGCGCTGGTGACGTAGAGCCGCTTTTTGTCCTTGCCCACGGGTGGTCCGATGGGCGCTTTGCCTTCGGGTGCGTTCATGCGGTGGAGCGCCACCTGGTCGATTGCGAGCTTGCGCGAAGCTTTGGCCAGAATCGGCTCCATCAGGGCGATTCCCTGGTAACCGCCCGGCTGGCTTTGCGACACTCGGGGCGGCGTGTTCGTCAATACCGACAGGCCTCGCCAGCGCATGGCGGGCGGCTGGTACATGAGCGAGACCATGCGGCCGGACTGGTTGGCGTCGCCTTGCGGATCGTACGGACCGTTATCGCAGATCACGAACATGTCGATCGCGGTGATCTTACCTTCTTTGGAGAATCCGACCTTGAGGCGGCCGTGGAGGCTCGGCCGCGCGCGGCCGATGTAATGCTCCTCCTCACGGCTGATTCGCATCATCACGGGCTGTCCCGTCTTCCGGGAAAGGATGCACGGGATGATGGCCGAGATCGCGCTGGTGATCTTGCTACCGAAGCCGCCACCGGTGTATTCGCTGATCACCACGACTTTGCTTATGTCGGGCCGACCATTCGCGTCCACCAGGCCCAGCCAGCGCGCCAGCGCAGGCGCGGTTTGCGCGGTGCTCTGGGTCGAGCAGTGCACGTACACCTTGCCGTTCTGCCAGTAGGCCATGGCGGTGCGGGTCTCGAGCGTCTGGTGGCTGGTGTTGGGCGTGACGAAGGTCTCGTCCAAAACCAAATGGGCGTTCTTCAGCCCGGACTCCCAGTCGCCGAACGACCACTCGGGTTCAGTCGCCTTGCCCATGGGCAGCTTGCCTTCGTTGTACTCGGCGAAATCCTCCTTGGTCCACTTCACTTCGCCGACGTGCGGAGGCGGCTGCGGCGGCGGGGTGTTCGGGTCCGGCCGCATCCAGACGTTGCCTTCGACGCGCGCGTTTGGCCCGCCGGGTCGGAGGCTGACCAGCGGATCGACCACGTGCGGCAGCCGCTCGATGTCGAGTGTGATCTTCTCGATGGCCTCGGCTGCGGTGAGCTCATCGACCGCGCACACAGCCAGAATCGGCTCGCCCTGGTAAACCGGATCGTTGGTGAGGCCGCGTTCTCCCAGGGGGTTGGCGGGAATCCGCTGGCCCAGATCCGTCATGGCGTCGGCCGGCTTCGGCATGTCATCCACGGTCAGGATGGCCTTGACGCCCGGCATCGCCAAGGCTTCGCGAGCGTCGATATGTCGCACGTGTCCATGCGGCACCGGGCTGAGCAGCAGCTTGGTGAACAGCATGCCGTCGGCGCGATAGTCCTCGGCGTATTTCGCCTTGCCCGTCACCTTGGCAATCAGGTCGGGAGTGATATAGTTCTGGCCGAGCAGCTTGTAGGGAGGATGGGTCGGAAGCTGGTTATCGGGAGCTTTGGCAGCCATTGATTACGCCCTCCTGGAGAGTTCCGCGCCGCGCATCATCGCGGTCAGGATTTTGTCATAGTCCTGGCACCGGCACAGATTGCCGGAAATGCCGTGAGCCAGCTCCGCGCGGGTCGGATTCGGATTCGCCTTCAAATATCCGACGGTCGCCATGATGAAGCCGGACATGCAAAACGCGCACTGGAAGCCTTGTTCGTCGATGACGCCCTGCTGCACGGGGTGCAGCTTTCCGTCGGCCGTGGCGAGCCCTTCAATCGTGACGATCTTCTTGTCGCGCGCCGTGTGCGTCAGGATGGAACAGGAGTAGTGCGGGACGTCGTCGAGCAGCACCGTGCAGCAGCCGCACTCGGAGCGGTCGCACCCCAACTTGGTTCCGGTCAGGCCCAGCTTGTAGCGGAGGGTCGTCGCCAGGGTCTCCTGTTTCATCACGTCGACACGCCGTTGCTGGCCGTTCACGTTCAGGGTGATCAGGCGGTCAACCGAGCCCGGGGCCGAAACCTGCGCCCCCACGGTGGAAGCGCGGAACAGATAGCCGGCCGAGGACACCGCGCCCCCGGCGATCACTCCCTTGATGACGTCGCGCCGCGTAAATTTTCTCGGCGTGGCTTCCGGATGATTCACGTCTTCCATAGGATCACCTCATCTCGCTTGCACGTTCAGGTTGGGCCTTTTCGGAACGTTTCCCGCACGCCAGGCAGGGTCCAGACTCCACCCTTTTGGAACTCTCTCGTCGCCTGAGTGCAACGGCACGTTCGCAACTACTGAAACGGAGAAATTATATGACTTTTCGGGGGTCGGTGTCGAGGTCATACCCACGGATTCGTTAGTGCGGTTTCGCACCCGAGGGAGGAGAGACCGGACCCACCACGGCTTCGTCCACGCGGATCGACCAATCGACGTTGCGAGACTGGATCTCGAGATAGTAAGGGCGCGGGTCGTCGGTCACGTACGCCGTGTCGTGGCCGGCGCCGCGGTGTTCTACAGCCACCATCAGGGGACGCCCGCTGACTCCGCTCCGAACGGTGATACGGAAAAGACCCGCGCCCGCAGGCGTTTCATGGCTGGTTTCCCACCGGATGCGGAACCCCCCGCTTCCAATATCAAACGAGCCCGTCTGCGCATTGCCGTTACCGGACCACGAGCCGGCTGGACGCCACCCGACGGCGAGGGTCTTCGATTCGGGTTCCGATGTAGACCGGCAGGCGGTCGCGACGAGGGCAGCCGCAACCAGGAGTCCGGTTTTGCGCCTCACGTGAGTGGTCGATGCTAGGCGCCAAACACCTGCCCACGGCGTTCCCGGCTGAAATAAGAGGCCACCGCCGCCAGTACCAGCACCGTCGCGGCTGTGGCGGCCATGGCGATCGAATAGCTGGTGCGGGTCGCAAAGACGGCTTCGATGTAGGCGACGGTTCCAGCAATCAGCACGCCGCATTGGTAGGCAAAGCCCGGCAAGAACCCTCGCACCGAATCCGGCGACAGCTCCGAAAGATGCGCCGGAATCACTCCCCAGGCGCCTTGAACCATAAATTGCATCAGGAAGGCGCCCGTGACCAGCAGGCCGATCGAAGGAGCAAAGGCCCATATCGGGATCACCAGCAACCCCGCGAGCAGGGCGGAGATCATAGCCCGCCGGCGGCCGAAACGATCCGAGAGCATGCCGACCAGGGTCCCGCCGACAATCGCTCCGACGGCCGAGATCCCGGTTAAAACCGCGACCGTCCGCGGTAAAAAGTTCCACTGCCGCTTTAGAAAGGTGGGGTACATGTCCTGCGTCCCGTGCGACACGAAATTGAACGCGGTCATGAGCACGACGATGAACGCCAACACCTTCCAGTGTGAAAGGATGGCGCGGAAAAGGTGGCCCCAGTTTTCGCTGCGAGTCTTCTGCCAAACCTCCGATTCTTTTACGCGGTACCACACGAAGACCGCCAGCAGCGCGGGCAATCCACCGAGGAAGAACAGCGGGCGCCAGCCGATGCGGTCGAACAGGAAGAAATAGCAGATCCCCGCGAGCAGGTTGCCCGCAGCGTACCCTTGCTGAAGCACTCCGGAAAGCAGCCCGCGAATCCGTGGCGGCACTTTTTCCATGGCGAGTGATGCGGCCACACCCCACTGGCCACCCATCCCGATTCCGAACAGCGCGCGCAACCCCATAAATGTCGCGTAGTTCGGCGCCAACCCCGAGAGCACTTCCACGACGGAGTAGAAGATGAGGTTGAGCATGAGCGGCCGGCGGCGGCCGTAGCGGTCCGCCATCAGCCCGAACAAGAATGCTCCGATGGGACGAAATGCGAGAGTCAGCGTCAGCGAAAGGGCCATAGCCGCATCGGACACGTGGAAATCGTGCCCGATGGCAGTGAGGCAGTAGACCACCAGGAAGTAATCGAACGCATCGAGGGTCCATCCGAGAAAACCGGCCACCACTGCCGGCCGATGGTCGGTGGCGGTCGCAGTCGAGATCGACGGAGATCGAGTCGCGCTCATGCTTCCAGGGCGCTTATACGCCCACACAAGGCTGGAGCCCTATGCTACTACTTTCCGTAGCTCACATGCCATATGGACATGGAGCCGTCGTCGGTCACGTACAGAGAACCATCCTGGGCCACCACCACGCCGACCGGTCGCCCCCAGGCCTGCCCCTCCGGCGTCAAGAAGCCCGTCAGGAAGTCTTGATAGATGCCGTTGGCCTTACCCTTTTCCAATGGAACGCGGACCACTTCGTGGCCGGAGCGGGCGGCCCGGTTCCAGGAACCGTGCTCAGCCGCGAACAGGTCGCCCTGATACTCTTTCGGGAACTGAGTGCCGTCGTAGAACGTCAGGCCGAGCGAGGCGCTGTGGGGCTGAATCAGAACATCGGGGACGATCACCTTGCCCACCAGCTCCGGAGGAGCTCCGCTTTTGCGCGGGTCCGGGTTGTTGCCGATGTAGAACCAGGGCCAGCCGTAGAAGCCTCCCGGTTTGACCGACGTGATGTAATCGGGGACCAGGTTATCTCCCAGTTCATCGCGCTCGTTGACCGAACACCAGACTTCGCCGGTGGTGGGATTCACACCGAGGCCGACCGGGTTGCGGATACCGGATGCGTAGACGCCGACGAATTTGCCATCGGGCGTGTACTCGAGAATGTTGGCCCGCAGCTGATTGTCACCCTTCGCGTCGATGTTGTCATTGGAGCCGACGGCTACGAACATCCGCTTGCCGTCCAAGGAAAATACGACGTCGCGAGTCCAGTGATTGCCGCCCGGCTTGAGATCGGAAACCACGGTTTCGGGTCGACCGCTGGCCTTCAGGTCACCGTTGTGGTAAGCGAACCGCACGATTGAGCCGGTGTTGCCCACGTAGACCCACTGCGGGTTCGGACCGGGAGGGTAAAAGTTGACTCCGAACGGCCGGGTCAAGCCGGTCGCAAACACCGAAACCTCGGCCGGCTTGCCGTCCTGGTTCCCCCGAAAAATCTTGACATCGCCGTTACTTGAGAGGGCGCCTCCAAAGGGGTTTTGAGCTGCCGGAAAGCTTTCAACGACGAACAGATCTCCGTTGGGAGCCGTGCGAATCTGACGCGGCGTATTGAGACCAGTAGCGTAGAGTTCGACTTTGAAGCCCGGAGGAGCCTGCGGCAGGGCGTTGGCCGGCCGGGGAGCCAGCCGGCCGAAATTCGCGCTCGACTTGGTTGCGAACGGCTTGGGAAGTTGGTCCGGAGTGATTTTGTGGAAGGTCGCGGGCTTGAGCGTCTGCGCGTCGGCGAAGGTTTGTAAATCCTTGGGATCGATCTTGACCCCGGCCGCCTCAAGCAGCCAACCCGCGCTGACGCTGCACAACCCGGCGGCGATCATCCACCGAAAGCCAGACATAATTTCCTCCAGAGCCGAATCAGGTGTGATTGTATCACGCTCGGGTAGAGCGCTCAGATGCCGAGACCGGTCTGCCAGATCAGGAAGCCGAGCATGGTTTTCCCGTCTTCGAGCTTGCCTGTGCGAATCATGGCAGTGACTTGGCGCCGCGTGAACCAGCCGGTTTCGATGCGTTCGTCCTCCATCGGGGTCGCCTCACCTTTGGTGAGGTCGGTGGCCAGAAAGATGGTCATTCGCTCCTCGACGTAACCGGGACTGGCGAGGAAGGAGACCAGCTTCTTCCAGGTGCGTGCGCGGTAGCCGGTCTCTTCGGCAAGTTCACGCTTGGCGGCCTCAAGCGGCCTCTCGCCGGGATCGAGGCGTCCGGCCGGCAGTTCCCACAAATACCCGTCCGCGGGCAGGCGGTATTGATGAACGAGGAGAATGCGCCCGCGGCGATCGACCGCCAGCATCACGGCGGAACCGGCATGCCGCACGACGGAGCGTTTGATCCGGAACCCGCGCTTCGGATCAACGGCGCGGTCTTCGGTCACGCGGAACAAGCCGCAGTTGTAGACTTCGCGGGAAGAGGCGATTTTCATATCCTGTTTTGAAGGGCGGCCGCGAACTGCTTGGCCGGCAGTGTGTTCATCACGTCGGAGGGACCCAGCCAGCCGCGCCGTGCGGTGATCACGCCGTAGCGCATGCTCTCGAGATGCTTCGGGTGATGCGCATCGGTTGAAATCGTAAACCGCGCTCCTTTGGATTTGGCCGTGCGGACGAGCGTGCCGCTCAGATCGAGCCGCTCCGGGCTGGCATTGATCTCGAGCCAAACGCCGCGTCGCACCGCCTCGGCCACGACGCGTTCGAAATCGAACGGGAACGGATCGCGGTGTAGCAGAATACGCCCCGTCGGGTGCCCGAGGATCCGAAGATGCGGGCACTCGAGCGCGCGCAGCAGCCGATCGGTCATCTCGGGGGCCTCCAAGTTCATGTGGCTGTGCACGCTCGCGATGACCAGATCCAGTTCCGCCAGCGCATCGTCGGCCAGGTCGAGGGTACCGTCCTTGAGGATGTCACACTCCAGGCCGGAAAAGACGTGGATGCCTATTTCGCCGCGGTTGATCTCGCGCACCTGGGCGGCGAAGGCCACAGCGCGTTTTTCGTCGAGGCCGTTAGCCATCGCCAGCGCCTTGGAGTGATCGGTGATCGCGATGTATTCATACCCATGCGCGCGACCGGCCTCCGCCATCTCCGCGAGCGTAGCGCGTCCGTCGGTCTCGGTGGTGTGCATGTGAAGATCGCCGCGAATCTGCTGCAACTCGACCAGTTCGGGCAGCGTTCCTTGTTCGGCGGCTTCGACTTCGCCAGAGTTTTCGCGCAGCTCCGGCGGAATCCAGCCGAGACCGAGCGCTTCGTAAATCTGGGCTTCGGTCTCGCCGGCCACTTTGGAGTCGTCGGCCACGCGGTACAGGCCGTATTCGCTCAGCTTGAATCCCATCTTGACGGCGCGCGTGCGAACGGCTACGTTGTGGTCTTTACTTCCCGTGAAATATTGCATGGCTGCCCCGAAGCTCTCCGGCGCGAGCGCACGAACATCCACTTGGAGGCCCTCGCGGCCGACCTTGGCGCTGGCCTTGTTCTCCCCGCGGCTGAGCACTTCTTCCACGCTGGGGTAAGCGATGAAGCGATCGAGGGCCGCGGTCGGGTTTGGCCCCGTCACCAGCAGATCGAGATCGCCCACCGTCTCGCGTCCCCGGCGCAGGCTGCCTGCCGGCGTTACCGCCTCTACGCCGCGAACCTCATGGAAGACGGCCGCGAGCTCCTGCGCCACGCCCTCCGCATAGCTCAACAGGTAGCGGCCGGTTCGCTGCCGGTACTGGGAGATCGAGCGAAGCACCTTTTCTTCCAGCTTGGCGCCCATGCGCGGCAGCACGCGCAGCTTCTGCTCGCGGCACAACCGCTCCAGTTCGTCGATGGTGCTGACCCGGTAATGCTCGAATATCAGGGCGATCCCCTTGGGGCCCAGGCCTTGGATCTTCAAAAACTCGAGTGCGGTCGGCGGAAATTTTTCCAGGAGGTGGTCGCGACGGTCGCACGAACCTCGCTCGACGATTTCACTGAGTACCTGGGAGAGGCCTTTGCCGATCCCCGGAATATCAGTAACCTTGCGCTCCGGGTCTCCGAGAATGTCCTCGATGCGCTCGGGATATCCTTCGACCGCGGTGGCGCCGTTGCGGTAGCTGCGAATGCGGAACGAATCTTCACCGGCGATCTCCATCAGGTCGGCGGTTTCCCACAGCAAACGCGCGATTTCGCGGTTTTCCACCCTCGTCCCTTCTTCAATTGTAAGCGAGGCGGTTGGTTATGCTGGTGTTCGGATGCCTGAGGGTTCGTATCTTTATTGCGACGTGAGCCTTCCAGTGCCGATGGATCAACCGTTTACTTATGCTCTGCCGGAAACCCTGCGCCATCGGGTTCGTCCGGGCAGCAGGGTGCTGGTGCCGTTCGGTCCGCGCCGGCTGACGGGAGTGGTCGTGAACTGCCACGATCAGCCGCCGGCGATGGCCACACGCGAAGCCTCGCGACTCGTGGACGCAGAACCGGTCCTCGACGCCGAACTGCTGGCGCTCGGCCGCTGGATCGCCGGCTACTATTGCGCACCGTTGGGCGAGGTTCTGCGCGGCATGCTGCCGCTCGCCGGAGACGTGCGCTGGGCGAAGGTCTGGTCGCTCACCGACTCCGGACGCGACGCGGCCCGCCAGCTTGTTCTCGATTCCGAACCGGGGGATCCGGTGACCGAGGTGCTGCGGCTGCTCGAACGGCGTCCGCTGACGGCCGCCTACCTGGCAAGGGCTTTTCCGCTAGCTGACAAAACCATCCGCTCGCTCGAGCGCCGAGGTTTCGTCGTCGCCGAGCAGGTCGCGGCGGCACGCGACCCGTTGCGCGCGCCGGCCGAGCGACTGCGTGTGGAACTCGCCGGCGCCCCGCGCCGCGCGAAGCTGAAAAAAGCGGAACGGGAACTCCAGGCTTTTCTCGAACTGCACCCGGGTTCGCACAACCTGAAAGACTTGGAGAACCTGGTCCGCAACGCCAGCCCGGCAGCCCGGGCCTTGGCGCGGAAAGGCGTGGTCTCGCTTGAAGCCGAGCCGATCGCCCTTCGCGTCAGCCCCGCCAGTACCCCACGCCGCCTGAACACGGCGCAACAGGGAGCCTTCGATCAGATTCGAAGGGGCCTCGACGGGGGAAGGTTTCATGCGTTCCTGCTCCACGGCGTTACCGGTTCGGGCAAGACCGAGGTGTATCTGAACGCCATCGAAGCTGTCCTGCGACAAGGACGGAGCGCCTTGCTGTTGGTTCCCGAGATCGCCCTGACTCCGGCGATGGCCGGCCAGTTTCTGGCCCGCTTTCCGGATCGCGTGGCCATTCTGCACAGCGCATTCACCGACGTGGAGCGCTCCGAGGAGTGGCGGCGGATCCGTTCCGGCGCGGCCTCCGTGGTGGTCGGGACGCGTTCGGGGGTTTTCGCGCCGGTCCGCAACCTGGGCCTGATCGTCGTCGACGAAGAGCACGATGGCAGCTACAAACAGGAGGAGACCCCGCGTTATCACGGCCGCGATGTCGCGGTGGTTCGCGCACACGACGCCGGCGCCTGCGTGCTGCTGGGTTCGGCCACGCCGAGCCTGGAGAGCCGGTACAACGCCGAGTCCGGCAAGTACACTTTGCTCGAACTCCCCGCACGCATCGAGAAGCGGCCGATGCCGACCGTGGAGCTGATCGACATGCGCCAGGAGTTTCTGGAGACTCGCAGGCAGGCGACGTTTTCGCGAAAATTGACGGCAGCGCTGGCCGAGCGCCTGGCCAACCACGAGCAAACCATCATCCTGCTGAATCGCCGCGGTTTTTCAAGCTTTGTCGCGTGCCGGGCGTGTGGCGAGCGCGTCGAATGCGTGAACTGCTCGGTGACCCTCACCTTCCACAAGCGCGATCGACGCCTGCTGTGCCACTATTGCGGCTACGCCCAAAAGCCGCCCAGCGCCTGCCCGAAATGTTCGAGCGACCATATCTACTTCCTCGGCCTGGGATCGGAGCGCGTCGAAGAGGAGCTGCACCGCGATTTTCCCGCGGCGCGGGTCGCCCGGCTCGATCGGGATACTGCCACCGGTGGACGCCGATTTGAAACCATCCTCAACGGCTTCCGCAAGGGCGATTACGACATCCTGGTGGGCACACAGATGATCGCGAAAGGGCACGACATTCCAAATGTGACGCTGGTGGGGGTGATTTCGGCCGACATGGGCCTGGGCGTGCCGGACTTCCGGGCGGCCGAACGCACGTTTCAACTGCTCACACAGGTGGCCGGCCGGGCCGGGCGTGGCTCGGTGCCGGGAATCGTACTGATCCAAACCATCCAACCTGACCACTACGCCATACGCCTAGCCGCGGCGCAGGATTACGCGGCGTTTTATGAAAAGGAGCTGGCCTTTCGGCGGGCCCTGCACTATCCGCCATTCAGCGCCATGGCCAACGTCCTGGTGCGCGGCGAGAAAAAGGAAGTCGCTCTCGGGATGAGTACCAGTCTGGCCCGGCTGTTCACGCCGCCGCCCGACAAGCTACGGGTGTTAGGCCCCGCCGAGGCCCCGGTCGCTCGCTTGCGCAACGAATACCGGTATCAGTTTCTGATCAAGGCTGCCAGCCGGAGGGCGCTGAGCGAGTGGCTGCAACGGGTCCGGCGCTTTGCCCAAGAACACAAATGGGGCGCCACCGCCCTGATGATCGATGTGGACCCGCTGACGTTGATGTGACCGAGGTAGGTGCCCATCGAAATCCTGACTGCGGTCCAGCCGATGCCTCCCCTCTTGAGGGCGTTTGGCGCCGTGCTCTCCATCGCCGAGTACCCTAACCCACGTCGCTCATCGCAGTTCGGATCGAGATCATGCGCCGAACTTGTCCTCCAGATCGGCCGAGTCGCTCGGAAACTTTGCAGTTGAATTTCCCCTTTTGTTCGCCCACAATGGGAAGGGGAAATGAACCCATGCCTCTGACCAAGCGACAAAAGCAGGTTCTGGATTTTATCGCCCACTTTCAGGACGAAAACGGCTATTGCCCGAGCTACGAGGAGATTGCCCACGGGCTCGATCTGGCGTCTCTCGCCACGGTGCACAAACATATCTCCTCGCTCGAGGCGAAAAGCTACCTAAAGCGTGGATTCAATCAGAGTCGATCGCTCGAACTGGCTCCCAAGTATTTGCAGGAACAGCGACGCTCCCGTCCGCTCACCGAGGTTCCGCTTCTAGGACGAATCGCCGCGGGCGCGCCTGTGGAATCCGTGGCCCAGCGGGAAACCTTGAACTTCGCCGAGTTCACCAGCAACGCGAACACGTTCGCGCTGGAGGTCCGGGGCAATTCCATGATCGACGATCACATCTGCGACGGCGACTTGATCCTTCTGGAGCGAGTGGCCCAAGCCCGCGACGGCGATATTGTGGTGGCACTCGTTGCGGGCTCGGAGACAACGCTGAAACGCTTCTATCGGGCGCCCGGCGACCAGATCCGTCTTCAACCCGCCAACTCGACCTTGAAACCGATCATCGTTCCGGCGCGAGAGGTGCAAATCCAGGGCCGGCTGCTGGCCGTGCTGCGAAAATATCGGTAATGTAACGTCAGGCGGTCGCCGAGAAGACGCGCTGTCGCAGTTGCTCTTCGGCACGCCGCCAGTCTTCTTCTGGATTGCCCCCCTGGCCGCCTCGAGCTTCCCACAAGGCATAAGCCAATCGGGCGATTTCATCGTGCGAAACCTCCGGCTCTCGCGCAACAGCGGTAGCGCGAGCTGGGGATTCCGGA
>JAGWQP010000406.1 GCA_028876805.1 Acidobacteriota bacterium
CAACTAATTATCTATGGCGGCGCTATGCACGGCTTTACACATAAGGAGACGGCTGTTCCAAAAACGCCCGGCGTCGCCTACCACGCCCTCGCGGACGCGCGCTCTACGGCGGCGACGCAGGCATTTCTCACCGAGCTTTTCAGCTCTGTCGGTCCCTAAACTGCCCGCGGGGAGCAAAGATGGCGAGCTAGAGTTCGCTGGGATAGCATTGTCTGCAAATCCATTCGGCTCTATCGTTGCACTTGTGAGTCGTACGCCCCGAGATCCCAAGTGTTCGGGGTTGAGCGTTTTCGGCGCCTTGGGCATAAGCCAACGATACGGCACCGTATGGGATGGGATCCGAGCCAAGATCATAATTTTTTCCCAGTCTCGTCGTTCCGCTTCAGGCAAGGGCCGACGAACTTCTTCACCGGCCCGGAGTTGCCTGGTCCCCTCTCTCGATCGCGGAGACGCGTCCGCACGAGTTGGGTTAAGGTCTGGCCGCCGAGATCCCCAGTACGACTCTGAGGCGCGGGCTCAGCCACGATGCCGTTGGCCTCTTGAAACAGCGCAGCCCCATCTTTGGTCGCGACCCGAACTTTGCCAAAAGGCCCCAATCCTCGATCTGTACAAACGCATCAGGGAGGGCCGCTGCTGGGCGCCGATGATTCCGTCATTCTCCACAAACCAAAAGACGAGCATCCCACCGGCCGCCGGAAACCGCCGACGCTCCCGCCGGCGCCCAAGCGCCAGACGCGCGTTGAGCAGGAGCACTTTCGCCGAGCTGCTTGGACTACTTAGCGGCCTCGCATGTCCATCGCGCCCAGGTCTTCGGTCGCTGCTCCGTCCAGAGCGGCATGGCTCGGTACAGACTCGCCCACAAAATCATGAGCCACATGTCTTTTGGATCACGAACCATGATTCGGCTCATCGAGGCCAAAAAAGCCGTCCTGCAGTGCCGAATGGAATCCTTACTCAGACTCCGGCCGACGCGCGCATGTAGCGGCAAAATGAAGCCATGATTCCGCGCGATCCACAGGATCGCACGATGGAGCGGTTGGGCCTATATTGGAACTGGAACTGGAGCCCCGGTTGAAAGGGCAATCGCGCCAAGTTAGCGCGGCGGGAGCCAGGAACTGGGTATGGATGATAATCGAGTTGGCTACTGGTTAGCTAAAGCGGTTACGCGGTCCTTTGCGATGACCCACAAAGCAAGCGCGTTGCAGGCCGAAGCTGAAGAGGCAATCAAAGCGGCTCGCCGGATGAGAGAATACCTCACACCGATACTGGAACGGATGGCGCAGAATGATCCGAACTTTATTAGAAGGTACCGCCAGTCGATGCTGAGCGCGGTGGTGGATGCGGCCATCCGAATCACCGGCGCGGACATGGGAAATATCCAACTCTTCGACCCCGCTTCAGCGGCCCTGCGGATAGAGGCCCAACGCGGGTTTAGTCAGCCCTTTCTGGAGTTCTTTGATTGCGTCCATGACGGACACGCTGTGTGCGGTACGGCGTTCAAAACTCGGGCACAGATCATCGTCGAGGACGTTGCTGAGAGCCCAATTTTTTTGGGTACGCCCGCCTTGGAGGTGGTGCTCGATGCCGGAGTGCGCGCCGTACTGTCGACTCCATTGGTCGGGAGTACAGGAAGCATACTGGGCATCCTCTCGACCCATCGGCGTAGGCCCTGGCGGCCGCGCCGCCGGGACTTGCATCTGCTCAATCTGTTGGCGCGCAATGCCGCCGACTGGATCGAGCAACGAATGCTTTTCAAGCCATCTCCGCAGGCTGGCCCGGCCGCCGTTGCAGGCTGACGGCCCGGGGCCGACTGTTCGGCGACCGTTATTATTCATCATCCGAGGCTTCGTGGAAATACTCAGGTCCGTGGCTGGGTAGAATTTTCTTGAACGCCGGCTTTCGCCGCTCCGCGGAGTCCTACCGCTTCCCACCTCAAAGCATTTATACCCCCCCTTCGGTTTGGCCAAGGGCGTGCTAGTTGCATTCCGATGAAAACGAAACTGTTGGCTTTGGTTATGCTGATCGGCGGTGCAGTTTTTGCCGCCGACATCTCCATTGGCGTGAGAATTGGACCGCCGCCGCCTCCGCGGGTGGTCGAAGTGCAGCCGCCCTCTCGCGGCCCAGAATGGGTTTGGGTGCCGGGTTACTGGTATCCAGTGGGGAACCATTACAAGTGGCACGCGGGCTATTGGACCCGCCCACCCTACGTCGGCGCGGTCTGGGTCGCGCCGCATCATGACGGTCAGCGCTTCTTCGAGGGCTACTGGGAAGGGGGGCGCGGCCGCTGGGCACATGACCATCGGTGGGACCGCGACCGTGATCGGGATTATCACCGTGACCGTGATCACGACCGTGATGATCATGACCGTGATGATCATGACCGCGACCACCGCTGATCTTGCACCGCTCGTTTCCTAGCAAGCCGCCCAACTGACCACCACCGTGCCGTTGCACGATGGTGGCCGGTTGGTCGCCTCGAGCAGCACAACCACTCCTAACTAAAGCTAAAGTATTCGGCGGAATTCCGCGCAAAGTTTCGTTTCTTGAAGCGGAAACAGCCGACTCTGCGTTTGTGGGGCGGGTTGGAATTTCCGGTTTTGGGGACGCGGGGTCCACACGGGCGAAGTTCCAGGCTGAAGCGTGTAGGATCAAGACGATGGCGAGGAAGCCTGCCGCCAGCCATGTTTCCTTTTGATCCGTTCCGCGTCGCATCCAGTTTTCGCTTAAACTGGGAGTTGTGGCAAACAGGGCAGAGCTGAAGGCCTTATGTAGCCTTATTTCCGAGGCCGAGCTGTTGCTTACCGCAACCAGCCTTCCCAAAGCCCACGCCAGACGCGCAGCACAATTGCTCCGCTCGGCCCGGATCATAGCCGAAGCTCTTGTCGAAAACCCGCCGGTCGCGACCAAGGTACGTAGGAGCGGGCCGAAAACCGCCGGAGGCGGCCCTGGCCACGCCCGGCCGATCGCGGGCACGAAGAAGGCGGGAGCCGCCAGCAAGCCGCCCGACTTGAGACTGCCGGCGGCGGAGATGAGACGACTGGTGGAGCGAGTGAGCCGGGAGGTGGCTAAGCTCGCTGCTCAAAAAGGAGCGTGACGCGGCCGCCGGCCGTCGATTGGAACGGGGTCTTCCGAGGTCTCATCGGCGATCGCCGACAGCGCCTGAACGTCGGAAATCGTCACCGCTTCCCGGCGAGGCTTGACCAATCCGCGCGTCTCCCAAGCCGAGAACAGCCGGCTGACGGTGAACAGCGTCGTGCCGGTCATTTGCGCCAGCTCTTCGCGTGAAAGGCCCACTTCGATGGCCCCCTCGGCCGGCCGGCCGATCTGCGGCAGCAGTCGCACCAGCTGACGAGCCACCCGCGGACCGACTCTTTCGGTGGCCAGTTCGCGGAACCGCTCTTCCAGGTCCGCCAAATACCGCACCACCATGCGGAGCAAGTCCTCTCCAGGACCGGATAGCGGCCCGCCAGAGCCTTGAACGCGGTCGCGTCCCAGACCAGCGCCCTAGTTAACCGAAGGGCTTGCGCCGTGGAAGAGTGCCGGCCCCCGGCCAACAGGTCTGCCGGACC
>JAGWQP010000407.1 GCA_028876805.1 Acidobacteriota bacterium
CGCATTGTGCGTATCCGAAAAGAGGTGGCGCATGGCGGCCCCAATCTCGTCATCGGTGACGGTGGCGACGCGCGACGCGCCTTTGCCGATGATCTCGAGCGCCTCCGGATCCGGCACTCGACAGGCGATGCCATCGGCGATGGTGAGCGCGGATTCGGTGGCGATCGGCCGGCCGGCCGCGTAAGACAGGGCATAGGCGGGCGCTCCGCAGGCGACCACGCCCACCACTTCGGTCCGAAGGCCGAGCGCTTCGCGAACCGCGATAACGCCGCAGATGCCCGAACCCATGCCGATGGGCACATACACCGCATCGAAGTTGGCCACTGCGCTGAACAGCTCGAGCGCGTAGCTCGCCACACCCGCCACGAGCGCCGCGTCAAAGGAGGGCACGAAGTGCAACCGCTCCGCCTGGGCCAGGCGGGCGGCGTGCTCGTAAGCTTCCTGAAAATCTGAGCCGCATTCGATCAGCTCCGCCCCAAGCGCCCGCATCGCTGCGTTTTTCTCACGGCTGTTGCCGTGCGGAACTACAATCACCGAGCGCAGACCGGCCCGCTTAGCGGCGAAGGCCACACTCTGCCCGTGATTCCCGCGGGTCGCCGCGATCACCCCCGCGACCCACGGTTCTCGCTGTTTCAACGCCTCCATGTAAACCAGACCGCCTCGAACCTTGAATGCGCCGGCCACCGTGTGATTCTCGTGCTTCACCCAGACCTCGGCTTCTGCGCGCTGGCAAACGAGCGGCCAGCAAATCTGGGGCGTCGGCGGGATCACCCGGTGCACCAACTGCGCCGCCGCTTCCAGCGTTTTGAGGTCAGGCAGAACCATACTTTCCACGAGCTTTCACTATACAGGCCGGGTGTTGGCAGTGTATCGTGTCGAATAGGGCCTTAAGCGATCGAGATCATGCAATACACAACACTCGGCAAGACAGGAATCACAGTATCGCGGCTCTGCCTAGGCTGCATGAGCTATGGAGGCGGTCCGCTGCCCGACTGGGCTCTCGGCACGCGCGGCTGGCACGTCAACAAGGAGGACGCCCGCGTTCACTTCGCCAGCGCCCTCGAAGCCGGCATCAATTTCTTCGATACGGCCGACGTTTACTCCGCTGGCCAGAGCGAACAGATCACCGGTTTCTACCTTAAGGAAATGGCGGTCCGCGACGAAATCATCGTGGCGACCAAAGTTCATGGCGTCATGGGCAAAAGCCCAAATATGCGTGGGCTCAGCCGCAAGCACATCATCGAAGGTTGCGAGAATTCGCTCCGCCGTCTCCAGATGGACTACGTCGATCTGTACCAGATCCACCGGTGGGATCCGGTGACTCCCATTCAAGAGACGTTGGAGGCGCTCGACTCGCTGGTCCGCGCCGGCAAAGTGCGCTACCTAGGCGCCAGCAGCATGGCCGCCTGGCAGCTTTCGAAAGCCCTGTACACCGCCCAGGAGAACGGCTGGCATCGTTTTAGCGCGATGCAAAACCACTACAACCTCGTCTACCGCGAAGAAGAGCGGGAGATGATCCCGCTATGTATGGACCAGGGGCTGGCGGTCATCCCGTGGAGCCCGCTGGCGCGGGGCTTTCTCACCGGAACACGACGCCGCGATGGCGGCTCGACCACCCGCGCGGATCTCGACAGCTTCGCCAAAGACATGTACTACAGCGAAGACGATTTTCAAGTGGCGGATGCCGTCGCCGCCGTGGCGAAAAAGCGCGGCGCCTCGCCCGCCCAGACCGCCTGCGCCTGGGTGTTGCAGGCCCCAGGCGTCACCGCGCCGATTATCGGCGCCACCAAACCGCAACATCTCAAAGAGCTAATCGCCGCAGTCGACCTGAAGCTGACCGAAGAGGAAGTGGCAGCGCTCGAGAAACCCTACCGGCCCCACAAGATCCTCGGCCACGCCCAACCGAGCCCCAGGGCGATGCATACGGTGGCCTGAGGCTCCCGCTTGGGCCCAGCCGCCGCGCGATAGTCAGGGCGCGACGCCCGGTTCGTTGTATACTGAGCCATCATGCGCGTTTTTTCGTTTCTCCTAGGTATGGTTTTTCTGGCCTCCGCGCTGTTCGCCCAAACCGGTGCCGGCTTGGTCTCCGGCGCGATCATCGATTCGAACGGAGTGGCGGTCGTCGGCGCTAAGGTCCAGCTCAAGAATGCCGCCACCGGCAGCACCGTGAGCACGGCCAGTTTCGCCCACGGGAAGTATACCTTCGGTAATGTGCCGCCCGGGACTTACGAGTTGGCCGTCGCGGTTCCCGCCCTGAAGCCCTTCGCGCGCAACAGCGTTACCGTTCAGGCCGGCCAGACTCTTTCAATCGACGTTCAT
Source organism: Acidobacteriota bacterium (assembly GCA_028876805.1). Taxonomy (GTDB): domain Bacteria; phylum Acidobacteriota; class Terriglobia; order Bryobacterales; family Bryobacteraceae; genus PSRJ01. The sequence continues at coordinate 2,320 of JAGWQP010000407.1, forward strand.
CTCGAAGACACGACCCAGCTCAGTACTCTGGGCGAAGACCGCTTCGCTGTCGCCGCCGACCTCAAGAAACACGCTCCGCCGGCCGGACCCACTCCGCGGATCGAAGGTAAACCCGACCTTTCTGGCGTATGGTGGACGCCCACCATGGTGGACGCCGGCAAGCCGGAGTTTCTACCGGCTGCCAAAGCGATTACCGAGCAACGCACCGAGAGCCTGCGCAAGGACAACCCGCAGGCCCGCTGCCTGCCATCCGCCATCTTGCGGTTAGGTCCGGTCTGGGAGTTCGTGCAAGGCAAGCAAATGATGATCGAGATCTCCGACGATGACAGCCCCGGCTTTCACCAGATCTACCTCGACGGGCGCGCCCATCCCGAAGATCCGAATCCGGCCTGGTACGGTCATAACATCGGCCGCTGGGAGGGAGACACGCTGGTCATCGACCGCGTCGGCTTCGACGCGCGGGCGTATCTCGATCAGGACCAGCATCCGCACTCCAACAAGCTGCACATCATCGAACGCTACCGCCGTCCTGACCGGGGCCACCTGGAGACTGAGATCACGGTCGAAGACCCGGGAGTCCTGGCCAAGCCCTGGACCATGAAGCGAGTCTCCGAACTCGCTTCGACCGAGGAAATCTACGAGTTTATCTGCCCCGAGAACAACCGGGACGTGCCACACCTCGTCGGGAAGTGAGCGGCACCAAAGCGACGCGGGCCAATCCGGCTTTGCGTTGCGTCGCGTTCTGTTCTTTTCGCAGTGCGGCTCGCAAACGCAAGGAGGCGCGGTGCACCAAGACACGCAGATATTGCCGGCCCACCCCCCAGCGGCGGCACAGCTCGTCGCGGTCCGTGTCCTCAAACACTGCGAGGCGCAGCAACTCCCGATCCCGTTCCGGGAGCTGCCGCAGAATCTCTAGTACAATCCGCCTCCGTTCCTCGGTAACCAGTTCGAGGTCGAGGTTGACTCTGACATCCTCGGGATCTTCCTCCAGCTCCGGAATCTGGGCGTAGCGCGCCCGGGCGCGAATCAACTCCATCACGACGTTCTTACATACAGAATGAACGAAGGCCGGCAGGCACTCCGGCCTCTCCAGACTGTTTCCCGCGCGAAAGTATCGCAGTACGCGCAGGAAAGTCTCCTGGCTGGCATCCTCCACCAGGTTGGCAGCCTGCAAATGCTTTTGCGCCTTGAATCGTACGGGCGCTCGAAAATAGGCTAGCAAGTGCTCCTGGGCTGCCGAGTCGCCTTCTTGTAAAGCGCTAATGTACGGTTGATCGAAGCAGCTCGATTTCCCTTGCACATCCACCTGTTTCCACCACATCAGGTTGTCTCCCTCGTGTAGATACGCGCAGACGGCAGGGAAACTCCGCCAAAAAACCCGCGGCAGAGCCGGAGCGCCCTGCTGCAACTCTCCCAGCCGCCGCTGGATAGGGGACTGTGCCCAAACTGCGTCACTCTGTGGCCACCCGCATTCCGGGTCGCCGTTGTACTCGTGAACCCCCAAGCTTTCCAGCAGCCGGAACGGCATCCCGCTGTTGCGCTGCGATCGCCCGGCACATTCCGGACCGTTTCCCCCAAGGCCTGTTGAGCGCGCAGCGCCGCTCGTAGCGGCTTTTGAGCGGATCATCCAAGGTCGCTCGGAGGTCGGCGCATCCTGCAACATCACGTGCCCGCCGCCAGGGAGCAAGGGCCGCGCCCGGCCATGCCGCCCAGCCGGGCTACCGGCGTCTCTGACGTCATCGCCACGACTGCAAAAACATTTCCCTCCCCAAGTCGCCGGCGCCGGTGCTGCGGATTTGCCGAAGTGGCCCAGTGCCAAAAAGATGGGCAGTTAACCGATAGTCAGTTCTTGACATTCGTCTGGAGCCGGACAGGATTGTCGATCCCGCCTGCCCCATGGGTAAAGGGGAACTCGGGATCCGGTGCGCTCCCCAGGGCGGGTCCCAAGCATGAGGCGGATCCGAGTGCGCTGTGTCCATCATTTAGACGGTTGTTTGCCGCCATGCGAGACCTGACGAAAAAAAACCTCAACCCCGAGCTAGCGTTTCATGGCGCTCGAGGCGCATTGGAGTCGGTTGGTTTCGGTGGGCCGGAGGCCGCACGGATCATGATAATGATGGTGGCGATCTAGGTAGCAATTGCGGTAAGGGCGGTTTGGGTCTTGCGGGTACGTGCGTAGTTGGGGATCTTTTGATAAATACCCAACAGTCCAACGGCCCGGTTCCGCGGCACTTCAGAAGAGGCCGCGGTCATTTCGGGTTCCATTTAGAAGCGGCGGTCGCTCCGTCTACGCAGTCTCTGTTAACCGCAGGACCATTTTGAACCCCGCCATGAATCGTTCAACAGATGGAAAGGGAACTTTTCGCTGGGCTCTTCGTTCGCCAATTTTGATGGGCTTGTTCACCATGCCCCCCTTGACTGGGTAAATTTGTGCAGACCATATCACGGACTAGATTGGAGAGCCGTTACTCCTAAAACTCACATTTCGCCGGCTATAGCCGGCCAGGCCGTAGCTATCGCAATACCGGCTCAGACGCAAAAAAATAAATCGTTAGTGCCGTTACTACATCACCTCATCGGACATTTGATGGAACGCGAAAAGAGCGATCAATAGGGCTGAAGTACTTGTTCGGCGTTCCCTTATTGAGACCGGATCCATTGCCCATCTTGGCGTTGTCCTTCAATTTGAGTTTTTCTGGCTGATGAGGCTGCTGGTTTCGTTTGGCTTCAGAAAAGGGTATTCGCGTATAAAACGTTCGGGATGTCGCGCGTAGGCCGTTGGAGCGCCATATCGTCGAACAGCACCGGGGGAGCCTCCATGGAACCCTGTTAGTCCTTCCCGGCGTTTCGAACACGTGGGCCATGGCGGGCGAGCGGCCAGTCAAGCGGAGCGGAGCTGTATACATGATTTCGCATCCGAAGCCGAGTGATTCTGGGCGACCTGGAGACCGACACCCTGAAGAACTCGTCATCGTCGACCCGTGATGGGAAAGAACTCTGGATTTACCAAGCTGTGGAGGCTCGTGATTATCGGTTCGTGGGAAGGAGGCGGGGAACCGATCGATGAGAACGCGTCCGGAACGAAATCCAGAATGGTTTACACCCCGTGGAGGTATGAGAGCGAATCCTGAAATGATAACGCCCGACGCTGAGACGAGCGACGGGCGGCCCGAACCCCTTTTGACCGCGGAAGGCCTGTCCAAGCTGATCGGCATGTCGCCCGCGTGGATCTACGAGCATGCGAGCGGCCTGCGAAGACCACAGATCCCTTGTGTAAAGGTCGGCGGTTCTGTCCAGTTTCGGAGAGCGGCAATCAAGCAGTGGATTCGGGAGATATTGCACCACGGCGGCTGACTTCTGGCATGCGATAAGTTATCGTGATCCTAACCGACCGTGAGGAGTGACAGCCGACGGACCGCAGACGCGCTGCGCGCCCTCGAGAGCCGCGCATGAGGCGTGGGCGCGATCGCTTTGACGTCAGCAGAGTCGACAAGCCTGAAATAGCGGCACTGACGGGGGATGCCGCGCAGCCAACTACATTCCATGGGAGCGGAGTCCGCTACGCCAGCCGACTCCGGCAGGGGCTTCTGCGGTTAGGGATCGTCACCAAGGGGCAAGGGCTTCATCCACCTTTCGGTCGGTCATTTAATACTCCTGTTGGATCAGAGTGTGGGCAAACAACAGAGCCACACCGGACCAGCAGGTGCCGCAAGCGGCGCGATGCTAATTGCACCGACGCGGGTGGCTCCGCCCGGCCGGCGAAAGACTTCTTGCATGGCTCGCCCCAAACGCGCGCGCCGGAACCAGAGGCCAGACGAAGTGAGAGGTGGGTCTCGGTGCAGGGGAGGAGGTGGTAGACTATTTCCATTCGTTTTTGAAAGACCTGGGAAGGAGTATCACCCCATGAGAACTGCGATTCGATATGCGTTTATGTTCGCGGCGGTATTGGCCGTGCTGGTCGTGTGCGCCAATGCCCAGCCGCCCGACTTCAGCAAGGTTCAAATTAAGACCAACAAGATCAGCGAAAATTTCTATACTCTCGACGGACAAGGCGGCACCATTGGGCTGCTGGTCGGGCCGGATGGGATCTTCATGGTGGACGATCAATTTGCGCCGTTGACCGACAGGATCGTGGCGGCGATCAAGCAGATTTCGAACATGCCGATCAAGTTCGTCGTCAACACGCATGTGCACGGAGACCACACCGGAGGCAACGAAAACCTGGGGCGGATGGGCGTCACGATCGTGGCGCGCAACGAACTGAGGAATCGGTTAATGCACCCTTCGCCAGCCGCCAACGGGACCCCGGGCGTGCCCACGAAGAGGGAGGGGCTGCCGAGCCTCACTTTTGAAGAGCCCATCCAGTTCCGTATGAATGGCGAAACCGCGGTGTTGATCCCTATACCCAGGGCCCATACCGACGGCGACACCATGGTGCGGTTCGTGAGCAACGACATCATCATGACGGGAGATTTCTACCGCTCGGTCCAATATCCCAATATCGACCGGATCAACGGCGGCAGTCTAAATGGGATGATTAATGGACTCGGCCAGATCCTGGCGCGCTCTGGCCCGAATACGAAGATCATTCCGGGTCACGGTCCCACGGTGGATCGCAGTGCGGTGATGATGCACCGCGACATGCTGATCGCGGTCCGCGATCGCGTGTCGAAGCTGCTCGATCAGGGCAAGAGCCAAGACGAAGTGCTCGCCGCCCAGCCGACCGCCGATTACGACGCAAAGGTGCCGAATTCGAAGGAAACCACGCAGCGATTCGTCACGCAGGTGTACGCCGAGCTCAAGGCAGCAAGGTAGCACCCCGGTAC
>JAGWQP010000408.1 GCA_028876805.1 Acidobacteriota bacterium
CCCAGGATCTGGCCAAACTGAGCGCTATTGATGAGTGAAAAGGTCGGGCCGGTTAACGGATTTCCGTAGGCGGTGCTGAATTGGGTAACGGGGCTGGTGCGCCCCGGACTGCCTGCCATCGCCGGCATTCCCGTGGGGGCCCTCCGATTCGGGGTTTTCCGGGTTCAGTTCGCCGAAAACGCCAGGATCACGTTCCCGTTCTTATCCCCGCCCCCGAAGCTATATCCGGATCCCACAAAGACCATTCCTGCCGCGACCGTCGGCCCCGCCGAACCGATCGTGCCACCGTGTGCAGCAACATGATTCAAAGTGATGAATTCTTGAGCCGTATCGAATTCCCAAACGATGTGACCGTCGACCGTGGAGAGGGCATACAACATGCCGTTTCGGGCGCCCGAAAAAACCACGCCAGGAATGGAGGTAACCGCTGCGGAATTTCCGGCGCGACCGCGCCCGGGCGCCGGCGTCAAACGATTGAACCATAGTTTTTCACCGGTTGCCAATCGGATCGCCGCCACACCGCCGCCGCTCAAGCCATAGTAGGCGTTCTTGTCGTCCGCGGCGCCGCCAAAGATGGCGCCGCTCATGGGGGCCAGCGGATTGCGGGCGATGTCGGTCTTCCACACGAGCGCGCCTCTGCGCTCCGGATCCAGGGCGAAAACCGTGCCGTCCTTCATAGCCGCGATCAGCAATTCCCGGCCGGCGTCCACGGTCTTCAAAATGACCGAACTGCCAATGTCCGTGTCGGGGCCTACGTGCTCGGGGCAATTTTCGGTCTTGTTCGGCCCACTGCATCCGATAATGTAAGCGTCATTTGCGAATCCCTGGTAAGACCAGGCCAGCCTTCCTGTTTTGATGCCCACCGCCAGGACTGCATCGGTGGTCTTGGGGGCCGGTTCGCTGGTCGCCTCCCCCGTGCCAAAATAGACCAGCCCACGCTTCGGATCAACCGTCGGGGCATTCCAGACCGAGCCTCCGGATGGCCCGTAGAGCTGCGTGCCGATCGAATTCTTCTTGGTCGGCTTGGGCGGCTCGTCGATCACATAATGCTTCCAAATTTGCTTTCCTGTGTTTGCGTCCAGTGAAGTCACGCTGCCGCGGACCGTGCAGCACGGGTAGTTCAGGTCTCGAGCTGAATTCGATTCCCACTTGGCGAGCGGAACGTAAACGCGGCCGCCAGAGACAGCCGGAGCCCCTGTGATTCGCGCAGCGTAGTTCTCGTCGACTCTTGTGACCCAAAGCAAATCGCCGGTCTCAGCATCCAACGCGTAGACGTTCGACTTCAGGTCACCGAAGAAAACTGCGTATCGCGCGGACCCACGTGCCTTCACGGGCCCCACGCTGATCGCGTTGCGCATGCCGGCTTTGGTCATAAAAGACCAATAGACACAGCCGGTACCGGCGTCGACGGAATAGATCCACCCGGCGTCGGAACCGAAGAAGACGCGGCCGCCCACGACGGTGGGCTGCCCGTAAGCCGAGTGCGCGCCCGGCAGGCCAAACGCCCATTTGAGCTTGAGCTGAGGCACCTGTTCGCTCGCGATGCCCGCGGCCCCCGAGGGCTGGAATCGCGCGTTGGTGAGGTCGCCTCCCCAGCCGTTCCAGCCGGCGAAGGCTTCTGGATCAGCGAGCGGAGGATTGAGCGCGCAGCGGTTCGGCATCGACTTCGCGTCTCCAATCGCCGCGCTGCCCAAAAGGCGTCCGCTCAGCGACTCCGCGACGTGGCGTTCGTCTTCGTCTGTCAAACCTAAGTTCTTGTGGCTGCCTGATGTCGAGAGAACCTCGTAGACTCTCTCCCCCGTCAGCTCCCTCAATGCCGCGACTCCCGGGGCTTGGGGCAAACTCTGCTTACCGTGGCATTTCATGCACTGTTGCTGGACGACGGCAAAGCCCGTCTCCGAGGCCCATTGCGCCCGCCCGACCGAAGCCCATGCACCAAGAACGCAACTCCAAGCAACCCAGCCGTAACGTTGTTTCATTGCTAGACCCGGTAACGAGGCAAAAGCCGGCCGACGTTCTCGCTATACACCGCCCGAAGTTCCTTGGCGTTGAAGACGCCGCACTCGTTCAGCAGTTTCACTTGCTCGGCCGTGACGACGAACGGAAAATCGCCGCCGAACAGGATTTGCGACAAGGGCACCATCTTCCGCAATCCCCCGACACCCACCGGATTCACTGCGCTCGAGGTATCGTAGTAAAACCTTTGAAGTTCGTAGAGCGGCCCTTTCGGCATGGCCGGGCTGGTTCGCGGCGCGGGCGCTCCCGCCCTCAAAGTTCCGCCATCTTGTAGGTAGGTGGCGCTCGCCCCGGCGATACGGCCAATCATGCCGGTCAAGGCTCCGCCGCCATGGGAGAAAATGAATCGTACATCCGGGTACTTCGCAGCCGTTCCGCTGTAAAGCAAGCTTATGATCGAGCGGGCCGTGTCGATCGGATATTCGATCGTGCCTGAACCCACGCCCGGAATGATTCCCTCGCAGCAAGCGGCGTCTTTCGGATGCGTGTAGACCACTGCTTTGCGTCGGTTGAGTTCCTCGTATACCGGAGCGAGGGCGGGATCTCCCAAGTATTTGTCGCCATACAGAGCCTTGCCACCCCAGTTTGTGTACATGTAGACGCCATCGGACTTCAGCGTGTCAAAGCCATATTCGACTTCTTTCAGGCTGGCGTCCATGTCCGGCAGCGGCAACATGGTAAACATGCCGAAACGCCCCGGGTAGTCTGAAACAACCTTGGCGGCATAATCATTGATTTCGCGGGCCAGCCGGCGCGTTTCGGCACCATTGCCCATCCAGATCCCCGGACCTATGGTGGAGCAGAGGGCGATTGTCACGCCTGCTTTGTCCATATCTTCGAGGGATTCGGCAGCCGACTTGATCGGGAACTCCCGAACCTTGTTGTCGACAAGAAATTTGACGTACGCGGGAGCTGTGAGGTGGTGATGGACATTGATCAGCCGCGGTTTCGCTGCGCTCTGACCCGCCAGACGCCGTCCCTCGAAGAATGCGCCCACGCCACCGGCAGAGACTGTAGCGAGAAATCTTCTGCGAGATGCGAACAAAGGTGAAGCGTCCATGGCTGGTCATTGTGCTGAATCATCGGCTCAATGTCAAGGTTCGCGCATCTTGTGACGAGATCCGGTCGCTGCCGGTTGCTGAAAGGCGCTAGCGCCGGTGCAGCTTCTGGGCTCGCCGTCCGGCCCCCTGTTGTCATCGCAAAGCAGGCTGCAGAGAGTGCGGCGCGAATCGCGGCTGACCACGGGCCAGCGGTCGAAACCTGAACCGTTGACCGTCAAGAGGTGAACCCTATCTGTTTGATGTGGTCACCGAGAGGCGTTCAGGAGACAGCGCCAATGGATGCTCGCCGTAACCCTTCTTTTCGGTGGCCTGAGTCTGCGCAGCAAGCTGTTCCCGCGCCCTCGGTCGAAACAAAAAACGGTTGCTCTTCCAATGAATGTCATGGAACCGTCGGTCGGGAGCGCAGGTAAACCCTCTGGCTCCCAGACCGGCGCCGCGGCCGCTCGCGCTGGCTGTGGTCATCGCCGTTGTCCGCAAGCCCTCAGGTGCCATGCTCTCATATGTCGGCAGGTCACGGCGGACTCCGAGCTCGCCTGCGTGCACGCCTATCTGGCCCCAATTCCCGGGCCCGCTCCGCTGAAAAACATTGCGCTGTTCGATCCTCAGGGAAGCCGGTCCGCTCTAATCCGCATCTCAAACCGGAGGCGATAGACTCGGACATACAAATATGAGAGAGTAGTTACCGCATTGGAGACACAAAGGGGGGGAGGATCATGAGGCTCACTTCCATCTTTGCCACGGCGTTGGCAGTCATCGGAATCACTGCCGCAAGCGCGGCGGAGACGCCCGTCACGTTTACCAAGGACGTTGCACCGATTCTCGAGGCGCGCTGTCAGATCTGCCATCGCGCCGGTCAGATTGCGCCCATGTCCCTGATGACCTACCAGGAAGCGCGGCCCTGGGCGCGGTCGATCCGGCAGAAGGTCCTGGCACGGGAGATGCCGCCCTGGTTCATCGACAAGAACATTGGCGTCCAACATTTTAGTAACGACGTATCGCTGACCGACCAGGAGATCGCCACCATCGTCCAATGGGTGGACGCCGGTGCGCCGGAAGGAAACCCCTCCGACATGCCGCCGCCGCGCCAGTTCGCGGACGGGCAGGCCTGGCAGATCGGGAACCCGGATCTCATCGTCACTCTGTCGAAGGACGTGGTAGTGAAAGCCAAGGGACCCGATTGGTGGCCGGACATTCTGGTAGATCCCGGTTTGACAGAAGACCGGTATATCCAGGCCGTCCAGATTATCCCTACCAAGGGCCGCCCCGTGATTCATCATATCCGCACGTCCATTGTCGAGCCTGAGGCCGGAACCCGTCATAGCGGCCAGCTCGACGGCAACGTAGCTCTCGAAGTCGGAGAACAAGGCGTCTTTCTCAATGAGTATGCGATCGGAAAGGGGGGTGACGTCTTCCGCGAGGGTTCAGGCCGGCTGATCAAGGCTGGAACCAAGATCAACTTCCAATTCCATCTGCATTCGAGCGGCACCGAGACGCCTATCAACGTGGCGCTCGGCTTGAAGCTGTATCCCAAACAGTACGTCCCGCATCACGTGATCACTTCGCTCACCGTCGGCGTGAACGACATTGACATCCGGCCCCACGAGACCAACGTACGGTCCGATGGGTACATGCCGCTCATCAAGCCAGCCCGGCTTCTGTCTTTCCAGCCCCACATGCACAACCGCGGGAAGGCAGAGTGCCTTGAAGCCATCTATCCCAATGGCAAAACCGAAATGCTGAGTTGCGCCCATTTTCTGTTTAACTGGCACCTCAACTACGTCTACGCCGACGATGCGGCGCCCTTGCTGCCGGCCGGAACGATTCTGCACTCGATTATGTGGCACGACAATTCCGCCGAAAACAAGTTCAATCCCGATCCGGACGCCCAGATTACGTGGGGAGAGCGGACCATCGACGAGATGGGGTCGGCGTGGCTCAGCTACTACTACATGTCCGATGAAGATTTCAGCAAGGAGCTGGCAGCCCGCAAGGCGAAGGAGCGTACCCTCGCCAGCACAAGGTGATGGCAGGTTTGCCCTCGCATCGATCGGGAGCCGGACTCTCCACCGTGCTCCTTTTCCTCGGCGCCGCGGGCTTACACGCGCAATTCACTTTCCCGGGGGCGCGATACAACCGGGGGCAAGACGTCAGTCCCACGTTTGACGGCTGGGAGCACAATCCCGACGGAACGTTCCGGCTGTACTTCGGCTATTACAACCGAAATGCCGAAGAGGAAATTGATGTGCCGATCGGCGCCCAGAACACGTTCGATCTGGGCACCGGTGATCAGGGTCAGCCGACTCACTTTTATACGGGACGAAGATGGTTTGTGTTCTCGGTGGTGGTGCCCAAGGACTGGCCGCCGGACAAGCGGCTAGTTTGGACGCTGACGAGCAAAGGCCGAACCGACGTATCCAAAGGATGGCTGCAGCCGGAATGGGAAGTGGACAAACTGCTGATTTCGAAGAACGCCATTTCCGACCCATTCCTGCGCACCTCGAACTCGAACCCAACCCCGGACAACCAAGCGCCGGCGGTCACCGGCAGTCCAGCTCAAACGATTACCCTGCCGGCTACCGCTAATTTAACGGTGACGGCCACCGACGACGGGCTTCCTAAACCGGGTCCCGGCGACCGCGGCGGCCGCATCCAGGGCGTGCAGATTCGATGGATTCTCTATCGAGGTCCGGCCCGCGTCGAGTTCGATCCGGATGTGAGTCCTGCGGTCTACGGAAAACCGCTCACTTCCCAGACCACGGTGACCTTCCGCGCGCCCGGCAGTTATCGGATCCGCGCGATTGCCACCGATGGGGCGATGTTCTCGACCTTCGAC
>JAGWQP010000409.1 GCA_028876805.1 Acidobacteriota bacterium
AAGACCGCTCGAGGCGTGCCGCGCCGCGTCCGAATCGCGTCCGCGCACGATGGCGATCAGCGTGGCGCCTGTGCGCGACAGGCGCCGTAGCCATTCCAGGGCTAGGTTAGGGGGCCATGCTGCCGCTCGGCGTGGTAGCCGTGCCGCCCCGGCGAGGTCTCACCACCACCGGCCGAAGCGATTGGCTGCACGGGGCGTCCGAGGACGCCGAGGGGGTGCGCGTGGTCGACGAGCCCATAGATGTTGAGGAACGCGTCGTAGCCGATTAGCTGAAGGAAATCGTCGGGGAGTTCTCGTGCCACTTCCTGCGGGATCGCTAGGTACGGGTTCTCCTGCTGTCGCAGCCAGGCACAGTTGTAGTTCACGTTTAGGCCCAGCCGAGCATGTGTGGAGTGGTTCGCGCCGCCACCGTGAAACAGCCCTCCGTTCCAGAGCAGGACCGAGCCCGGGTCCATTTCGGCGCTGACCCTCTGACAATCATCGGGCAGCGCAGTGAGATCTTGGCTCTTGGGGACCAGCATCGTGGCGCCGTTCTCCCGGGTGAATTCGGTGATCGCCCACATCGTGTTCACGATGAGCGGCGGATGCGGGCGTGAGATGGGAAACAGCACATCGTCTTGGTGAAATGGCTGCGCCGTCTCGCCGGGGTGGATCTCGATCGCATTGACGATCGAGACCTGGGGATGGCCCAGCACGGTGCGCACGAGCTCGACAACCGCCGGATGGCCTACCAGACAATCGGTTGCGCGAGTTTTCGCCAGGACGTTGTGGAGTCGGCGGGTCCGGGAGCCGAAGAACTCGCCCTGCGCCCACGGCTGTCGTGCGAGCAGCGGGGTGAGGGCGCGCCTGATCTCTTCGACCTCGAGCGCGGAGAGCAATCCTGGCAGGATCACGTAGCCGTCGATTTGCAGCTGCCGGAGCGCCTCGCTCATCGTCATCGCCTTTTCTCGACTGCCAGCGCGCCGGTCAGGGCGTGTCCTTGGGCTCCATCACCCCGGGCGCTGGACGCGGGTTTGGCATGGATTCGCTTGCGCCGCGCCAGCGACATTGTCGCTCATGAGTGCACCATTTGTGTGTGGGTGATATTGGATGGGTTCGCTGGACACGTGCCCAGCATCCGCGGCGACCACGGTCGGCTGCAGATCCACGTTGAGACCGTCGGCCACGGGTACACGGTAGGGGTCCCCCCTCCACGTTGCGGCGCGAAGGAGGCGATTGCCGCTCGACCTAGTGATAACTCAAGGCCGGCAGCAGCGGAAGTGGTCGGGGGACGCCAGATTAACTTCACCGAAACTCAGATCTTTTTCCCGGGCTACTCGTACAGTCTGTCCTGACAGATCGCGCGGGTGGGGAGTCGCCCGGAAAGTGTTCTCGGGGTGATTGCGATCTTTCGTCGTTACGCGACGGGACGCGCTGATGAGCTTCTTGACGTTGCCGCCAGAGATCAATTCGTTGCTGATATTTTCTGGTGCGGGTTCCGCTCCGATGTTGGAGGCTGCGGCGGCCTGGGATGGACTTGCTGCTGAGTTGGGTTCGGCGGCGGACTCGTTCTCGTTGGTGACATCGGGTTTGGCGGGTCAGGCGTGGCAGGGTCCGGCATCGGCGGCGATGGCGGCTGCGGCGGCTCCGTACGCGGGGTGGTTGAGTGCGGCGGCGTCTCAGGCGTCGGGGGCGGCTGCGCAAGCCAAAACGATTGCCAGTGCGTTTGAGACGGCGTTGGCGGCCACGGTGCATCCGCTGGCGGTAGACGCTAACCGCAACGAGTTTGTGCAGTTGGTGATGTCAAATCTGTTCGGGCAGAACGCGCCTGCGATCGCGGCCGCAGAAGGTCAATACGAGGAGATGTGGGCGCAGGACGTGACCGCCATGGTGGGGTATCACGGCGGAGTGTCGGCCGCGGCCGCGCAACTGGTGCCGTGGCACGGCGCGCTGCGAGGCTTGTCGGGCCAGGTGGCCAGTGCAATTTCTGGTAACCCCGTTGCGGCTAGCCTGGCCGCTGCGCCGAGCGCTGTTAGCCTGCCGACGTTCAACCTGGGTTTTGGAAACAACGGCAGCTACAACCTGGGTAGCGGCAACACCGGTAATTTCAACCTGGGTGGTAGCGGCAACACTGGCAATCTCAACCTGGGTAGCGGAAACACCGGCAAGGCGAACGTGGGCAGCGGGAACCGCGGCAATCTGAACCTGGGCAGCGGCAACTTCGGCTCCGCCAACTTGGGCAGCGGAAACACGGGCGACACCAACCTCGGTAGCGGCAACATCGGCAATAGCAACCTCGGCAGCGGAAACGTCGGCAACGGAAACCTCGGCTCGGGCAACTTGGGCGGTGACGGCAACCTGGGTAGTGGCAATCAGGGCGGCTCCAACTTGGGTAGCGGGAATCAGGGATCCTTCAACATCGGTAGCGGAAACATCGGCGACAGCAATGTCGGCTTCGGGAATCACGGCAGTCATGACTTCGGCTTCGGGAACAGCGGCAGCAATGACATCGGCTTCAACCTCCCGCACGACAACATGGTGGGCATTGGCGGGCTGAACTCGGGCCAACACAACATCGGCTTGGGGAACTCGGGCAGCGACAACATCGGCTTCTTCAACTCGGGCGATGGCAACGTGGGCTTCTTCAACTCGGGGAACGGCAATTTCGGGTTCGGAAACTCTGGTAACACCAATACGGGCTTCTGGAACTCCGGCGGCATCAACACGGGCTTCGGGAACGCGGGCCCCGGAAACTTCGGTTTCTTCAACGCGGGCGAGTCAAGCATGGGCATCGCGAACGCCGGTGGAGGCAATGTCGGCTTCGGGAATTCCGGCTTCGACAACACCGGTAACTTCAACTCGGGTGGGGAAATCGGAAGCGGCCCAAACTCGGGCAGTTTCAATTCGGGCAACTTGAACACGGGCTTCTTCAACTCGGGTGACACCAACACCGGCCTGTTCAACGCGGGTGACACCAACACCGGCCTGTTCAACTCTGGCAGCGTGAACACGGGCATCGGTAGCGCGGTCACCCAAAGCGGCTCGATCTCGGGCTTTTTGAACGCCGGCGGAGACCAAAGCGGCCCGATCTCGGGCTTTTTGAACGCCGGCGGAGACGTCTCGGGGATTTTTAACTCAGGGACCAAGACCTCCGGCATAGGAAACTTGAACTTCGGCTCCGGCGTCAGCTCAGGCTTTTACAACACTGGCGACGGACTCATCGGCTTCCTCAACTCGGGACAAGCCAACGTGGGCTTCGCCAACACGGGCGTCTTGGACACGGGCATCGCCAACTCGGCCACCAATTCCGGCATGACCCTCACGTCGGGTATCGCTAACTCGGGCGTTGACAGCTCGGGCGCCTTCAACAAAGGCGATAACCAGGCGGGGTTCTTCGGCCGGGCGTAGAGGTTTTGGTGCCCTGGCTTTTTCGATTTGACGGAGACAGATCCTTTCCGCGGTGTCGGGTATCCAGCTGGACCGGAACGTTTGGCCTTATATCGGCGCGAAAGCCGGTGGCCTGCCCGGTGATCTGACATTCAGCTGGTACGAAGTCGACAAAACCCGGCAGCCTTGGGTGGTCAGCTTCCAGCTCAACTGGCCTCGCGATCACGGGCCCACCGTGACCGGCTGGACGTTGCAGGTCGCCAAGCGGGTCTTCGCGCTGATCGCGCCCCGATAGCCGTCAGCAGCGCAGCGTCCAGCGGCCGTTGCGGAAATGCAGAACGGTGCGGCCGGCCGGCGCAACGTCTATGCGCCAGAACGATTTCGGGGGTGAGTCGAGGCTCCGCAGGA
>JAGWQP010000410.1 GCA_028876805.1 Acidobacteriota bacterium
AAGGTCCGACGGCCTCGGCGGACTCTTGGCCAGGGTCTGGAACGGTTCGCGCGCCACCAGATCCGCCAGCGCCGCTTCATTCCGAATGGGCTGGGGTTGGCCGGCGGGTTCGGGACTGACGCCCTGCTTCAGCTTGAGGGGCGCGGCGAGCTTCAATTCCATTTCCACGCCCGCGTCATAAGTAATGTCGTTTTCGGCAGGTTTCAGGATCGCGCCTTTCACCGCCCCCAGGACCTCGGCGAGACCGGAATATTTCGTACCGAGCTTTTCAAGCTGGGTGTCCAGCTGCCCGCTAATGGTCTCCGAAGCCAGAATGCCATTCACTTGTCCTTGGTCGCCAAGGCTTTCGCGGGAGTTGTCGATGGCGGCGAGCTGCGAAGCGATCTTCAACTTCGTGCCGCTGATTTCGAGCTGGTCAAACGCGAGTACGAGCACTGACCGCTCGTCGGGTTGTGTGGACTGGGTCGCCTTCTCCACCACCCCTCGCACCAACGCTCCGGCCGGGATGGCGAACTCCCCGTTTACCACGACAGGCGCAATCACGGTTGCTTCGATCGGATCCTTGGGTTTCGCCGTCTGAGTCGAGACCTTGCTTTTCAGGCGGATCTCGACCGGAGTCCCCGCCGGCACATCCACCGTGAGGGCGGCCCCCGACAAAAGCGTGGCAGCCGAAACCGCGCCCACGATGAGCGGTCGCATCATAATAACCATTTTACGCGCTGAGACCGGCCGGGAACTGATGCGCACTACCAATTCAGTGGGTTTCCCGATGGGTTTCGGCCCGCGCAACCTCCCGGTAAAGATCCGATACGCCCAACTCGGCCGCCCACATCTCCGTGGTATGAAGGCACTTCAGAATGTTCTGGCGCTGGGCGGCTAAATCCTCGACGTCGCAGCGTGCAAGCACCCATAGCAGGTGTTCCGCGCGCTCCAGGAGTTTCGCTCTATCGCGCCGGTGCTTCAAGGCACAAACGTCTTGGCAGGGACGTCCTCTTGCATACTAAACGCGGACCGTTTCGGCGGGTTGCGACGAAAGAATAGCCATTTGGGGCTAGGGTACCGGCTCTGCCACCCGAATTGCCCGTTCTGGAACCCAGGCGCAACCGGTCTGATACCATGAAGGATCACAGCTTGACCCAAGCAATTCCAGATATCCTCGCCCGCATTGTTGCCAAGAAAAGGGAGGAGCTGGCGAACGTCAGAGCCTTCGTAGAGGAATGGGGGCGCCAAGCGGAGCGCCGCCGCCCCGAGCTCCGCGATTTCCGTCAGGCGGTGTCCACGCGTGTGCCCGCAATCATCGCCGAGGTCAAGAAAGCGTCTCCCAGTAAAGGGGTCCTGGCGGCGGATTTTGATCCGGCGCGGACGGCGTCGGCTTACGAGCGCGGTGGGGCCGTAGCGGTGTCAGTCGTCACCGACCGAGAATTTTTTCAGGGCGGCCTCGCGGATCTGCAAGCTGCCCGCCGTGCGGTGGCGCTGCCGGTGTTGCGTAAGGATTTTACCATCGCGGCGGCGCAGGTCTTGGAGGCGGCCGCGCACGGTGCCGATGCCATACTGCTGATTGCTGCGATTCTCCCCGCGCGCCGGATCCGCGATCTTCGGGAGGCCGCAGCGCGCTCCGGTGTGGCCGCCTTGGTGGAAGTTCACAACCGGCACGAGTTGGACGCGGCCCTTGATGCCGGAAGCGAGATCATCGGGGTCAACAACCGTGACCTGGCCACTTTCGAGGTGACGCTTGAGACCTCTCTGCGGCTGGCGGAACACATTCCCGAGGGTGTCGTGAAGGTCAGCGAAAGCGGTATCCGCGATGCGGGCGACATTGCCAGGCTGCGGGCCGCCGGATACACCGCGTTCCTGGTGGGCGAGCATCTCATGAAATCGCGTGATCCCGCCTCGGCGCTCCGGAAGCTGGTAGGTCCATGATCCTCAAGATTTGCGGTCTCACGAACGCCAACGACGCGGCTGCTGCCATAAAGGGTGGCGCGACCGCCATCGGCTTCAATTTCTGGCTGCGCAGCCCCCGTTTTATTGCGCCCGAACTGGCCGCGGATATCGCATCGCCGGGCGGCGTACGTCGGGTCGGCGTTTTCGTGAATGAAGCGCCGGCGCGCGTTGAACAGATCGCCCGCCAGGCCCGGCTCGATGTCGCGCAGTTGCATGGCGACGAACCCCCCGCTCGCTATCCGGCCGGTCTTGCGGTGTGGAAAGGCGCCCGTGTCGCTGCGGGGTTCGATTTTTCCGCGTATCAAGACTCCCCAGCCGAAGCCCTGGTCCTGGACGGCGCGGCCGGCGAACTCTATGGCGGCTCCGGGAAGCCGTTCGACTGGAGTCTGGCGGCGGGCGCGGCGAAGCGGATCATTTTGGCGGGCGGCCTGGATGCCTCGAATGTGGCCGAAGCGGTGGCGCTCGCTCGTCCTTGGGGCGTGGACGCCTGCTCCCGCATCGAAAGCGCGCCGGGAAAGAAAGACCACCTCAAGATGAACGAGTTTCTCCAGGCCGCCAGGCAAGCCGCCCAGCAGACACCATGACCCCACAACCGGATCCGCGCGGACACTTCGGGCCCTACGGCGGGCGCTTCGTGCCGGAGGTGCTGATGGCACCGATCGAAGAGCTGGAACAGGCGTATGTTGCCGTGCGCGAAGACCCGGAGTTTCAGGCTGAGTTGCGGGACCTGCTCTCGAACTATGCTGGCCGCCCCACGCCCCTTTACTTTGCCCAGCGTCTGACCGAATCGCTGGGCGGCGCGCGGATCTATCTGAAGCGTGAAGATCTGTTGCATACGGGCGCGCACAAGATCAACAACTGTCTTGGTCAGGCGTTGCTCGCCCGGCGGATGGGGAAGCGGCGCATCATCGCCGAGACGGGCGCCGGGCAGCACGGTGTGGCCACCGCTACGGTATGCGCGCTAATGGGGTTCGACTGCGTAGTCTACATGGGTGAGGAAGACATGCGCCGCCAGCGGCTCAACGTCTTTCGCATGCGCATGCTGGGCGCTAAGGTCGTACGTGTGGCCACCGGCAGCCGCACCCTCAAGGATGCCATCAGCGAGGCCATGCGCGACTGGGTGACCAACGTCGGCAATACGCATTATCTGCTGGGCTCGGTGCTCGGGGCGCATCCGTACCCCATGATGGTGCGTGATTTTCAAAAAGTCATCGGCGAAGAAGCGCGCCGTCAGACTCTGGAGGCTGAAGCCCGCCTGCCGGATTCGATCTTCGCGTGTGTGGGCGGCGGCTCGAATGCCATCGGCATCTTCCACGCATTTCTCGCGGACACGACCGTGCGGTTGATCGGGATCGAGGCCGGAGGCCGCGGTGACGCGATCGGCGAACATGCGGCCCGCTACCGCGGCGGCGCTCCGGGCGTCCTGCAGGGCGCCTACAGCTTTGTTTTGCAGGATAATCACGGGCAAATCGCGTTGACCCATTCGATTTCGGCCGGGCTCGATTACGCCATGATTGGCCCGGAGCACGCCTGGCTGCACGACCTGAATCGCGCCGAGTACACCGCGGCCTCCGATGCCGAAGCGCTCGCGGCAGCGAGCCTGCTTTCGCGCACCGAGGGCATCATTCCGGCCCTCGAATCAGCCCACGCGGTCGCCGAAGCCGTGCGGCGCGCCCCAACTGCCAAAGGCCAGTTATTCCTCGTGAACCTCTCGGGGCGCGGCGACAAGGATATCGACATCTACCGCGAGAACTTCATGGACCTCGACGAGTCATGACGCGTATCGGGCGTCTGTTCGATTGTTTGAAGCGCGACGGCCGCAAAGGCCTGATCGCCTATCTTACGGCTGGGGACCCCTCCCCCGACCGCACCGCCGATCTGGTGGGGGCGTTGGTACGCGGTGGTGCCGATCTGATCGAGTTGGGCGTCCCGTTTTCCGATCCCATCGCCGATGGCCCGGTCATCCAGCGTGCCGGGGAGCGCGCGCTGACGGCGGGCACCACACTCGGTTCGGTGCTCGATATCGCCGCCGAGATCCGCCGGCGTTCCGAGGTGCCGCTGCTGCTGTTCACGTATTTGAATCCGGTGCTCCGGTACGGGCTGGAACGGCTGGCCGCAGACGCCGCCCGACAGGGCATTGACGGGTGCCTGCTGACTGATGCCAGCGTCGACGAAGCGCAGGACTACGCCGCGGCTATGCACCGCCACGGCCTCGATACGGTGTTTCTGGCGGCGCCGACCAGCACCCGGCGCCGACTGGAACTGGTGGCACGCTACTCCACCGGATTCATCTACCTCGTGTCGCGCACCGGCGTGACTGGGGAGCGCGAACAGCTGTCGGATTCGGTGGCGCCTCTGGTCCGCGCCGTCCGCGCCGTGACAGATCTGCCGCTCGCGGTCGGCTTCGGCATTTCCCGCCCGGAGCACGTCGCCGAGTTGGCCCGCCAGGTGGAAGCCGTCGTGGTGGGTAGCGCCTTCGTGCGCTTGATCGAGCGCCACGCCGGCAACTCGTCGCTTGAGATCCAGCTCGAACACTTCACGCGCGAATTGAAGCACGGTTTCGGAGTTCACGCATGACCAAGGAGGAAGCGCGGCAGAAGCTCACCGAGTACCGCGTATTCATCGACGAGCTCGACCGGCGGATTGTCGCGCTTCTCAATGAGCGGACACGTGTGGTGGAAGACATTGGCCGCGTCAAACGCGACGCCGAGATGCCCGTTTATGAACCCGAACGAGAACAGCGGGTATTTGACAACGTCCGCAGCGTCAGCAATGATGACCCGCTGGCCCAGCAGGCCGTCCGCCGCATTTTCGAGCGCATCATTGAAGAAATGCGTATGATCCAGCGCCTCCGCATGGAATCCAACGGCGACCAGCCCGCCGGCAAAACATGAACAGCGTCGCGATCGTCGGGACGGGATTGATCGGGGCTTCTTTTGGTTTGGCGTTGCGCCGGGCGGGATTCATCGGGCCGATTCTAGGCGTGAGCTCGGAGCGCGCGCTGGCCGACGCGGTGGCCGTCGGAGCCATCGACCGCGGCGTGACGCTCGCGGAAGCCGCCGGACAGGCGGAGCTGGTCTTCCTATCACAATCGATTGGGCGTATCCTCGACACGCTCCGCCATCTCGACCCGCTGCTGAGGCCGGGCGCCCTGGTGACCGACGCCGGCAGCACCAAGAACGAGATCGTGGATCACGCCCGCCAGTTCATCCGGCGTGGTCAGTTTCTGGGCGGCCATCCGATGGCCGGCAAAGAGTTGCGCGGCGCTGCGGCCGCCGAGGCCGGTCTGTTTCAGGGGTGTACGTGGGTCCTGACGCCGGATGAGCCCGCCGAACTAGAGACCCCGGCGGCCCGCGCATTCGTGGACTGGCTCGACCGAATCGGCGCCCGCTTGGTGGTACTCGACTGTGACGAGCACGATCGCGTGGTGGCGTTCACCTCCCACCTGGCGCAACTGGCGTCGACCGCGCTCGCCTCCTCGGTCGGTGAAAACCTGAGCGAAGAACGGCATCTGAGGGTGGCCGGCCCCGGGCTGAGGGGTATGACGCGGTTGGCGCTCAGCTCCTACGACCTGTGGCGGGACATTCTAGCCACCAACGCCGAACAGATCGACCGCGCGCTATCGCGATACGTCCAGAAAATGGAGTACATTCGTGACAACTTGCGCACCCGGCAACTCCAGAATGAATTCGCGCGCGGTGCCGATCTTGCAGCCCGTTTGCGAAAATGAATACTCGCACCGGTCGCTCCGTGAACAACATTTTGGGATACACTACGAATGAGGGCACCGGCCGCAAGCCTTTCGCCAATGGGCGCCGAGCGAAGCCGCTGGTCCCAGGACCTTCCTGGCGCGGCGGTCTTCCGGGCCTGCCACGCCGATTCCCGGAAGCAAGGAATTTTCAAATGGAACAGAAACTCAAAATCGCGGTGTTCGTCGATTTCGACAATATCGAAATCGGCGTGAAATCCACTCTCCACCGCGAATTCGACGTCGCCGCGGTGCTCGACGCGCTGAAAGAACGCGGCGAAATCGTCACCAAGTTCGCTTACGCGAACTGGGGGAGGCAGGAATCCGCGACCCGCGCGCTTTCCGAGCACGCGGTACAGATGGTGCAACGCGATCCTTCGCCCCGTGGCGACAAGAATGGCGCGGATATCAACCTGGCCCTTGACGCACTCGAGATGGCCTTCACTCATGACCACATCAATTCCTTCGCCATTGTCAGCGGAGACAGCGACTTCATTGCGCTGGTGAACAAGCTCAAGCAGTACGACAAACGCGTGTATGTGGTGGGCGGCCGCGCGTTCACGAGCACGATTCTGCAAAAGAACTGTCACGAGTTCATCGCCTATGAATCGATCATCGACGACTCGCGGCCGCGTTCGCACCAGACCCAGCAACGAGAACCCCAGGAGCGCCTGCAGCGGCAGCCCAACCGGCGCGTCGCCCTGGATCTGGCGCAGGCCATGCCGCTGGTGGAACGCGCGCTGGGCGTGCTCGAGCGGCGCGAAGTGCGGCCGCAGCTCGGCCTACTGAAATCGACCATGCTGCAGCTCGATTCCACCTTCAACGAAAAGGCGTATGGGGCCAGCTCCTTTACCGACTTCGTGGAGAAGCTGCAGAAGGCCGAATTTGTCGAAGTCTCGGGCGGTGAAGGGCGCTACATGATCCGCATGAAAGGCGCGGCCCCCGAGAAGCAGGGCGCGAAACCGGAGCAGGCGATCCCCATCCTGCGCGACGTGCTGGAGACGCATCGGCTGGAAGTCGACAATGGCGCGCTAGCGGACGAGCTGGCCGAGTGGGTGCGCCAGGAGCGGCCCAACTTCGATCCGACCGAGTACGGTTTCCAGGAGTTCAGCGAGCTGCTGAACTACGCTCAGGACAAATCCCTGGTGCGTATCGTAGCCGACGAAGAGAAAGGCCTGATCGTCTACCTGGGAGCAGAGTTTCATCCGCCGGCGCCGCCTCCCGAGCCTGAACCCGTGGTAGCGGTTGAAGAATACGACGAGATTGATGAGCCCCAGCCGCTGGTGCCAGGCCAGCCCACTGCGACCGGCGAAATCCCGCTGCCGGAGCCGCCCCCCAAGCCCATGCGTCGCCCGCGAGCGCGCAAACCGCCGGGAGAAGGCGGCAAGAAGCGCACGCCGCGCCCGCGCAGCAAGAAGCAGCCGGTCATATAGCCGGCCCGGATACTCCGGCCCGAGACCCCACTCGAAAGGCGGTGAAGACTCGAGAGCCCGATCGAGGGCTCGAGCGTGGGTGGGATGGTCGCAAGGCACCGCAAGTACCGCCTTCCCGGGCATCGTGGCAAGGCTCGGGATCGGGCACACCGCTCGCAAAAAAAAGCAACCTGGCTGATACCGCCCGTCCGGCCAGCTTGGGACCCGACCTTTTGCGTTCGGCTGTTGGGGCACCTCCAGCCATCTCGCTCAATTTGACCCAATGGGGTCTTATTTAGCTTTTAATGATTGGCCGGCCACCGCACCTCAGAAGCTCATGCGGTCTTTGGCCGCTTCGATTTTGCGTCCGTCGACACCGTAGATGGCGAGCAACTCGCCCCACTCGCGGAAGGTTCCGTGGCGCTGCCGATAGTCCACCACGGTATTGGCTTCGTCCGGGGTCAGGCCGAGACGCTCCGCGATGTCTTGAGCGGCGGCCTTGTTGACGTTCAGTTTGCCGACGTCGTCCACTTTTGGGAAATTGGTGGCCAGGTATCTCTGAACTGTGTCGAGCTCCTCTTTCGTGATGGAGCGGACGCGCTGGCCCATGCGGATGACGATGGCCTGCCATTCTTCACTGGTGTGGCGGTACTTGGTGAAGTGATCGGGGAGGTGGCAGGCGGTACACTCGCGAAGGATGATTGGCTTGCCGGAGCCCTCGGGCAGGACACTCGCGGCGGCGGCCGGGGAAGCGGAACCGGCCGCGCCGAAGTTCTTGGCCAAATACTCGACAATCCGGTCGAACTGTTCCCCGGAGCCGGCGGCACCCTTGGCGACCATCGAGTCAACGGTAGCTTGCCATCCTTCGCGCGTCTTTCTCTGGCTGGTGGCGAGATCAAGCGCGTGACAGGTGCCGCACACCGCGGCGAAGAGGTCTTTACCGGGACCGTCCGGCAAGGTCTGCGCGCGGGCGGGCCAGCTCGCAAACCAGCTTGCGAACACAAAGCAGGCGCAAACGAGGCGGGTCATAGAGCAGCTAGCGAGCCTGTCGTTCGTTGTTCTCCATCAGGCGGCGGATGAGAGCGGCGGTCGTCGGGTGAGCACTGCCGCCGGTGTTGGCGACGCCGCCGATGCCGAGTGCGAGATCGAGCGGGGTGCGGCCGGACTTGTTCTTTACGTCGAGGCGGGCGCCGTGGTCCGCCAGGAACTCGACGATCAAATCCGCGCCGCGCTGCGCGGCGGCATGCATCGGGGTGTCGCCGCGATCGTTGGCGGCATTCACATCGGCGCCCTCTTCCAGGCAAAGCTTGATGGTTTCCACGAATTCCGGCTCGGGACGCTCGTCGCCGCCGGCGAAGCGGGCGCCCTGACCGGTGGCGGCTGCGATCAAGGGCGTGGTGTGGTCATTCGAAGCCCGATTCGGGTCGGCGCCATATTCGAGGAGCAGGCGCATGACCGCGAGATCGGCCGAGCGCGCGGCGCGATAAAACGGCGTGGCCCCCGCTGGGACGCTGATGCCGCCTTGCGCCTGCCGGCCGGGCAGCTTGGCCTTCAGAGGACCGTTGGGGTCGGCGCCCTTCTCGAGAGCGAACTTGATGAAGCCCAGCTCATCAAGTTTGTCGGTCACCGGCTTGCGCGGGCGGTTGCCGAAGTAATCGAGGTTGTGCATCTCGACAGCGAGGTAGAGCGCGCCGGTCGTGAAGTCGGCGCCCTTGTCGACCAGGACCGCAGCAAGGTCGTAGTGATCGTTATAGAGGGCGTCGAGCAACGGAGTAAAGCCAAACTCCGGCTCGCCCAGGTTGATATCAGCACCGGCGGCCAGCAGTACCTGGGCGGATTCGATGGCGCCCTGGCGGGCGGCAAACAACAGCGGGGTCATGCCGCCCCGAAAGTACACAGCCTGTGTCCCTCCCGAGGCCACTTTGCGGAAGTTGAAATCGTAAAAGGTGGAGCGGGCGTTCACGTCGGCCCCGTGATCGATCAGAAGTTTCGCGACGTCGGCGTGATTCTCGGCGACCGCATACATTAAGGCCGTCTCCCCGCGATAACCGTCTTCGGCATTCACCTTGGCACCGCGGGCGACGAGCGCCTTGACGCCGCTGATTGCACCCGTCCTAGACGCGGTCATCAATGGCGTTTCACCCTCGCCCCAGGTTAGGTTGGGATCGGCGCCGGCCCTCACGAGCGCTTCAATCATAGCGCCGTCTCCCAGACTACAGGCCTCCGAGAGCGCGGTAACGTGGTTAAGGTTAGCCGTCCTGGCGTCCGCACCAGCTGCGAGCAATAGTTTGACTGCGTCGAGATCATCGTGGTGCGCGGCGTAAATAAGAGCCGTGGTGCCGTCGACATCGGCGGCATTGACGTCCGCGTTCTGCTTCAACAGGGAACGCAGCGCGGCTGCGTCCTGGTTCTTCTCAGCTTCGACCAAACGAAGATCGGCGGCGCCGGCGCTCACACCGGCGACGACGAGAATTTCGCACAGGGTGGCGATCCGCATGGTGAGCTCCTACAAATCGAGACGCCCGGTGCTGTCGCCCAAGCGGTCAGTCGGCACACCCGCTTTTTCCAGCATCGCGACGAGCAGGTTCGAGAACGGCGTCATCAGCGGAACTTTGATGTGGCGGTTGCCCCCGAGGCGCCCGGCCGCGCCGCCGGCGATGACCGCGGGCAGGATATCGTGGCTGTGCACGTTACCGTTGCTCATGCCGCTGCCGTAGAGAATCATGGAATGGTCCAGCAGATCCCCGTTGCCGTCAGGGGTCCTGCGGAGCTTTTCCAGGAAGTCGGCAAACAGGCCAATGTGGTAGGTGTTGATCTTGGCGTGCTTTTCTATTTGCTCCGGCACGTTCTGATGGTGCGACACCGGGTGGTGGCCTTCGGAGACGCCGATCTGCGGATATGTGCGGGTGCTGAGCTCCCGGGCCATCATGAAGCTGGCGACGCGCGTGATGTCGCCCTGGAAGGCCAATGCCCACAGGTTGAACATGAGCCGGGTGTGGTCTTCAAAGGAATCCGGGATACCGGCGGGCGTATCGGGTGCCACCAGAGCGGACTCCTGGTTTTTCTTTTCGGCTTGGGCGATCTGCCGCTCGATCTCGCGGATGTTCTCGAGATAATCGGCGAGCCGGGCGCGGTCGCGTGGATCGAGGCTCTGGGCAAGGTCGTTCACCGACTCGGTCACCCCGTCGAGCAGGCTGAGGTTGTCCTTGAGACGCGCGAGACGTTGTTCGGCAGTCGCTCCATCGCCGCCGAACAGTCGTTCGAAGACCACGCGTGGGTTGAGTTCCATCGGGTTGGGCGTGGTGGGATTGCGCCACGAAATCGTGTTCATGTAGGCGCAGGCGTAGTCGCCACCGCAGCTGCCGAGTTCGGCGGAGTGGTCTTCGGTGGCCATTTCGAGCGAGGGAAACGGAGTGTCCTGCCCGATTTTGGCGGCGATCATCTGATCGATCGTGATACCGGAGCGGATTTCGGTGCCGTGGGCCGGCTTGACGCCGTTCAGCCACATCGAATTGCTGATGGCGTGGCCGTTCTCGGCGTTCAGGGCGCAGCCGGTGACCACGGTGACGCGGCCGCGGAACGGTTCGAGCGGCTTCAGAATCCGCGAAAATTTGAAGTCGGCGCCATCGCCGATCGGCGTCCATTGCGGCAGGATGGCCCCGTGCGGCACGTAGATGAAGCCCGCGCGCAAGGTGGGCTTAACCGGTGTCTGCGCCCAGGCGGTTTGCGCCGGGACCATCGCGTCAAGCAGCGGCAGTGCGACTGCGGCGCCTGCGCCGCGGAGGAATGTGCGGCGGCGAAGATGCTTCTTGGTCAGATACAAGGCGGACCTCCTCCTATCTGTCACTCACCCCGGTTTGGGCCCAAGCCAACTGCCCGTTGCTTTCCACCGGCGCTTTCACCTTCATCTGGAACGGCGGAGCTTTGACGATGCCGAGCACCAGCTCCGAGAAACGGTAATCTTTTTTTGCGGCCTCGTGCGCGACCGTGCGCACCGCCGGCATGTCATAGTATTCGAGGCCCCGGCCAACCGCGTAGGTCAACATCATCCGAGTCATAGTGCGGACGAAGAGTTCGGGGCGGTCGCCTATCGCTTGGACCACCGCAACCGGGCCATTCAGTTTGGTGCCATCGGGGAGCGTGCCCGACGCATCAATCGGGCGGCCGGCATCGCGAGTCCGCCAGTGGCCAATCGCATCGAAGTTTTCGAGCGTGAATCCGAGCGGATCCATCACGCCGTGGCAGCCGGCGCAGGCGGGGTTGGTGCGGTGCTGTTCCATGCGCTCGCGGACGGTGCCCGTGGCCATCTCGTCGAATGCAGGCACATTGGGCGGCGGAGGAGGCGGCGGCGTGCCAAGAATGTTGGTGAGGATCCACTTGCCGCGTAGCACTGGCGAAGTCCGGTTGGCGTACGAAGACACCGTCAGGATACTGCCTTGGCCGAGCAGGCCGCGCCGCGCCGGGTTCGTCAGAGTCACCCGACGGAACTGGTTGCCATAAATGTCGGGAATGCCGTAGTGTTTGGCGAGACGCTCGTTGACGAAGGTGTAGTCGGCCCTCAGCAGGTCGACCACGCTACGATCTTCATGGATGACGTTGCCGATAAACAGATCTGTCTCTTTCAACAACGCCTCGCGGAGGTTGTCGTCGAAATCGGGGAAGATCTGCTGATCGGGCACGGTGGCGTTCAAGTTTCGTAAGTAGAGCCATTGTCCGAAGAAATTGCTGACGAGCGCTTCCGAGCGCGGATCGGCGAGCATGCGCCGAACCTGCTGCTCGAGGACCGCAGGATCTTTAAGCTTGCCGCGGGTGGCGAGGCCCAGCAGCTCGTCGTCGGGAATACTGCTCCACAAAAAGAAGGAAAGGCGCGATGCCAATTCCAGATCGCTAATGCGATAGGAACTGCCCGGTGCCACGCCGGCCGGGTCGGCTTCAGAGCGAATTAGGAACTGCGGGCTGACCAGGATGAAGGCAAGCGCGGTCTCAATGCCAGTGTCGAAGCCGCCTTGGTTCTGACCGCGCTGGTAATACGTGAGGAGGCGTTCGGTTTCGCGCTCGGTAACCGGCCGACGATACGCCCGGCGCGCGAGCGCGGTGAGAATCTTGCGCGCGCACGCGATGGCGTCGGCGTTCGGCCCAGGCCGGCAGGTGAAAATGGCCCGGCGGCTGGGCGTGTCGCCAGGGCCGGTCGGCTTGTAAGGACCAGACACCGAGACCCAGTCGATTTCGGGGATTCCGGAGGTGTTGATCGGGTCGATTTTTTCCCGCTGGAAGGGCTGCAAAAGTTCGACCGAGGGGCCGGTTGATTGCTCGAAAAACGCGAACCCCACCGCGTGCGGCCCCGCCTTGACCGGTATCTGAAGCTCCACGCGCTTGGAAAGCTCGTCGGCGGAGGCCGTGGGGTTGGTGTTTCCCAGATCGGCGTCTTCGCGGCCACCGATCCTCACCAACTTGACACGCGCGCCATCCAGCGTAACTTCCACCAGGCTCGGTAATTCGAGGCCGCGCACGGTGTTGACCGTATTGCCCCAGAAGCGGACTTTGAAGCGGTATTCGGCGTCGAGCGGGAAGGTGTACCGCATCAGGATGCCACCCCGGGTGCCGAGCGGGAGGCCTTCGATGTGGCGATCCTGCGATAGGTCCGGGCGATTGCGGAAGGTGTACGTGGTGGGCGCGATTTTGGGGTCGCCCACGGCCAAAGCACTGATCTTCCAGGCGGCGGTGACGTAGCGTTCCATCAGCACCGGCGACACGCTCAAAGAGTCGGCAATATTGTCAAAGCCGTAGTTGGCGTCATCGGCGGGAAGCAGAGCAGTCGGGTCCACGTCAAGGGCCACCAGATCGCGGACGGCATTGGCGTACTCGGCGCGGTTCAGGCGATGGATTCCGACGCGGCCCGGATTCAGTTGAGCGAGGTAGGCCTGGTCGAGCGACGTTTCAAGATAAGCGATCAGCCCGTCGACGGCGGTTTGGTTCGGCCGCGGTAGACCAGGCGGAGGCATCATGCCGCCGCGCAGTTTCTGGATCACTTTTTCCCAGGTCTCCGCGCGAGCTGGAACGTCGGCAAGGTCCATTTTGTCCAGCATCAGATTGGCGGTCGGCGTCTTCTGGTTGTGGCAGGTGATGCAGTATTGGTCGACGAGCGCACGGTCGCGGGCCGACGGTGACGGGTGGGGAGCCGCCCAAACGACAGGAACAACGAGGAGGAACCTACCGATGAGGTCGAGCTTGACGCGGCAGTTCCCCAACACACACACACTCGCCATGCCAGGGGGATTATATGCCGCCCAAACCTCAGTGTCAAGGCTCGAGTGAACTGTAATCTACTGATTCTTAGGCTGTTACTATAGGCCACAGGGGTTTCAGGCGAGCTTGGTTTTGGTCCCCGAGCGACCCCTTTCCGACGATCGACCAAGTATGTCGACGCGTTCCAACAGTGTGGATGAGCGGGGGAGAATAGCCGTTGCTGCCAGGGCGGTGGCCGACCGGTGGCGCCACATCCCGCCTCCTCGAAGTGGACTAGCGCCACCGAAAGCGCGAGCCGTCAGGGCGATGGATGGAATCTGAGTCGTTGGCGCCCTGGTTCGCTAGGGACGCCCTGCGGCATCAGGATGGCGCTACTTTCCTTCCAGTCAAGGGGGGCCGGCGGTCTTGAACCGCGGGACCGAACCCGGCGGGGAACCAGTGATCGCGCGCCGGATCAGGGGCCTTAGATCAACAGGTCGCCCGGGTCGATCTTCTTCCGCGTCGGAGAGAGCGGGGCGTTGAGAAATTCAAGAAACGGCGCCATGGCGCGGAAGCGGGATTCGATCTCCGAGAACAGGCGGGGGGTTGTGGCCACCGCCGGCGGCAGTTCCACGTAGAGGAGGAACTGCTTCCGGCGCAGCAATTCGTCGGCGGGATGACCGGCGGGGAAGCCTTTGGGCGGCCGCGAGAGCTCGTCGCCCTGCACCTCGCCAAGCAACTTGCGGACGGCGCGCGATTCGGTGATCCGGCGGAACTCGCGGTAGTGGCTCGCCAGATGGGTGCGAATCGCGAGCAGCGTCTCGGGTGGCGGCATGTAGACGCCCCCGCCCACCGCCACTTCTTTGTGCGAGATGGCGCAATAAAAGCCGGCGCCGCCGTGACGTTCCAGGCCGCGGCGGGAAAAGCTGGCGGCGATCTGTTGTTTATAGGGCGACTTGTCTTTGCTGAAACGAGTGTCGCGGTAGAAGCGATAAACCGCTTTTGCCGGATCGGTCACGTACTGTGGCGCGAACTCCATCAGGGCCGCGTTCAACGCCGCCACCAATTCCTGCATGGGCTGCTTGACCTTCTCTTCGAAGATCGCCTTGCGTGGCTGAAACCAATCGCGATGGTTGTTGCGAGCTAGGCCACGGAAAAACTGAATGCCTTCGCGTGGAAAGCCGGGAAATCCGGAACGCACACATGCCTCCCTATATAATTGGTGTGATGCCGACCACGGAAGAGGCGCAGGCGCGTCTTGCCGCGATACCTAATTTAACCGTTTCAGCCTCAACGCCGCTTGCCCCGTATACCCGTTTTGGAATTGGGGGCCCCGCCGACCTGTATGTGGAGACCGGCGATGCGGAGGCCTTTATTGCGGCGCTGAAGGAGGCAAAAGCCACTGGACTCGAGACCGTGGTGATCGGTGATGGAACCAATCTGATCGTATCGGATCTTGGCTTTCGCGGGATCGTGCTGCGCTATCGCGCGGACCGGCTGCAGTCGGCCGGCCGCTGCGTGATGGCGGATGCGGGCGCGGTGCTTCTAGACTTGGTGGATTACACGATTTCGATCGGGCTGAAGGGTCTGGAGACGCTGGCCGGAATTCCGGGTTCGGTGGGTGCCGCGGTTTACGGCAACGCCGGGGCGTATGGCCACTCGATCTCCGAACGCGTGGTCCGCGTGCGCTTCTACGATGGGGCCGAGGTCCGGCTGTTCACCAACGAACAATGTCGGTTCGAGTACCGTGAGAGCATCTTCAAGCAGGAGAAAGACTGGATCATTTTCTCGACCGAACTGGCGCTGGACCCCGCCGATGCCGCCGAGCTTCGTCGAAGGGCCGACGAGATAGTCAAGATCCGTAACGAGAAGTTTCCCCTCACCATGAAGTGCGCTGGCAGCATATTTAAGAACCTGATCCTGAACCATCTAGCACCCCAGGTCGCCGCGCGGGTGCCCTTGGCGGTGGTACGCGAGGGCAAAGTGCCGTCTGCCTATTTTTTGGAACAGGTCGGAGCCAAAGGGTCCGGGCGCGGCGGGATCCGCGTAGCCGACTATCACGCCAACCTGATCTACAACGCGGGCGGCGGAACGGCGGCCGATCTGCGCGCACTGATCGCGGACCTCAAGGCGCGGGTGCGCGACCACTTTGGCCTCGAGTTGGAAGAAGAAGTTCAGTACGTCGGCTAGCGCGGTCTTCACGCGGCCCGGTGAAGCCCCCCGATAAGGCGGTTGTGGTGGGACTGCGCGCGGCAGCCCGCGGCCGTTCTGTAAGGTGGGGGGCAGGAGGGCAATGCGAAAGGGCTCGAAGGGCAGTTTCCATCCCAACTCGGAAAAGTTGGTTGGGATGCCACCCGAATCCGAGCGTTTCTCGCCATCGGTCGCCAGGCTTGTGCCCGCGTAGCCCTCGCTCGCCGGTTTCCTCGAACACGTCGACTCTCACCGACGCCTTCCTCGTCAAGCTCAACGCGCCCGTCGCCCAATTCGTGAAGTGGTGGGCCCCGTCCGGCGGTTGGTCCAAGCCCATGCTCGGCGGGAGGTCGTCGGAGCCGGCGCGGACGAGTTCCGGCTGGCCACGCGACCCGAGCTCGACCATGCCTTCTATCCCGTGCGGAAGGCCGACGCGGCAGGGCGCTTTTCGGGTTGCTCGTTGCCGATCTAGAGAGTTTGGGTGACCCTGCTCCAGAGATGGCCGGCTGCTGGTCGAAGCGCGCGGCACCAACCCCGGTCGGCTGCTCATGCTCGATGGGCGCCGCGGGCGGAAGCGGCCGATCCGCGCCAGTGCGAAGGACCGAGAGCGCCGCGCGTCCCTCGCGCCACGCGTGTCTCCTGTGACACGCGGACGAATGAGCAACCCTTTTCTTATCAACAGCTGTGATCTGGCCTCATCCATGCAACCCACCTCCCCGGGGGAGGCCAGAAGATGCGCAGGATGGATGAATCGATCAAGAAGCTGGCGTCGGTTACCAGCGTGGTGCTGTGGGCGACGGCCGAGGCCCTGGCGCAGCAAAGACAGACTGCGCGGCGGATCGTGGTCAGCATTCCGGATCGAAAGCTGGCCGTGGTCGAATCGGGGCGTGTGGTGAAGATTTTCCCAACCGCCGTGGGGGCAGAACGGACTCCCAGCCCGACGGGATCGTTCGAGCTCGTCGACCGGATCGCCAATCCAACCTGGTACACGAAGGGGAAGGTGGTGGGCCCGGGGAGGGCGAATCCGTTGGGCACGCGCTGGCTGGGCCTGAGCCTGAAGGGTTACGGAATTCACGGCACGAACAACCCGGCCTCGATCGGGCACGACCTCTCGCACGGATGCATCCGGATGCGCAACCGGGATGTGGAAGAGTTGTTCGGTATGGTGGCGATCGGCGACGAAGTGGAGTTGTACGGCGCGCGGACGCCGGAAGTCGCTGCGATCTTCGGAGAGGTTTCGACAGCGCAGGCACAGACCCGGGCCGGCCAATAGGAGGTGGTGGACATGGAAAACGTAGTTGGATGTGTGGCGATGGTGGCGATCACCTTCCCGGTTTCGTTCTATGTTGCGCGCGGATGCTTGCGCGGAATCATCCGAATGATTTCAGGGGCGGAACGACGCCATGTGGTATCCTCGCATTCGTGAAGGCGTGGCACGCGGCGCTGGCCGCGCTCTCTTTGTTTTCTCCCCAAGCCTCGACGGCGGCCGATGATTTGAGGAGCGCGGCGCGCGAGTTGGCGCGGAAGACCTCGGCTTGGAGCCGGGGGCCTGTCGCGGCCGCATACCGCAATCTTTCCTCGCTCCCCGATTCCGAGATCACCGCGGTTCGTCGGGAGTTTGAAGCAGCGCTGGCCGGTTCCGCGGAAGCCGCCACCGGAGCGGAGGTGCGGATTACGCTCTCGGAGAACGCATCCGAGTTTCTGTTAGTCGAAGAGATCCGAAAGGGCGATGAGGCTCAGGTGTGGATGGCGTCCTGGAAGCGATCCCAGCGAACTTTGGCCTCGGTTTCCGGAATCACGCTGGACAAGAAGCTGGTATGGGAGCAGGACGAGCCGATTCTGGATGTGGCCTTCGCCGGCGATCGCATGCTGGTGCTGGCGCCATCACAGATCACGGTTCATAACGGGCGCGCCGAGCGCGCCGTACTGAAGTGGGGACCGTTCGCGCCTGGGCGGCCGTGGTCCCGCGACCTTCGCGGTCGGCTGCGGGTGAACGGCGACCGCGTGCAAGCCTTCTTGCCGTGGCTGGTGTGCAACGGATCCGCCACGCCCGCCTTGGTTCTCCAGTGTGCCCCGAGCGAGGCGCCATGGGTGTTGGAATCGGGAAACCACGCGATTCTACTGGCCAATTTCGCAGCCGACCGGAACTATTTCGATGGCCGCGTGGTGGCGCAAAACGGATCATCGCGATCGGTGGCTCCGTTTTACTCGGCGGTGGCCGTGGACGAACCAGGGGGCACCACATGGTTGCTCGCGCTGGTAGACGGGCGCGCGCAGCTTTTCGACGCGGCTTGGGTGCCGGTGGCGACCTTGGCTTCGTGGGGCAGCGACTTGGTGGGCATCAGCGCACAGTGTGCGGCAGCATCGCTGGTGCTGGCGACGCGCCCTGGCGACGCCAATGAACCGGATGCCTTGCAGGCGTTCAGCATTGTGAACCGCGCCGCGGCGCCGGTATCCTCGCCGTTAACATTTTCGGGGCCGGTTACGGCGCTTTGGCCGTCGGGCGCGACGGCGGCCGTCGCCGTGGCTCGGGACCTGGCGACAGGCAGATATGGAGCGTATGTGGTCACGGTGGTTTGCAGTCCTTAGCGCGCTCGTGATTGCGATGCCGGCGGCACCTCGGTCGCGGCCTCGCTACGGCGGAACGCTAAGGGTGGAAGTGCGTGCGGACATCGAGACGGCGGACCCGCCCGCGAGCGGTCGCGGCCTGCCTGATCTGGCCGGGGAGTTCACGATTACTCGTTGGGAGGCCGGCCGGCGGGCCGTATATTCGGCGAATGAGGGCGCGGCAGGCCGGCCTTTCCTCGACTCGGTAGAGATCCAACTGGCGCGACCGTTCCGCGAGCAGGCGATCGATCTCGATCTCGGCCGGGCGGACGTGGTGGAATTCGGGCCGAACGAGCTGCGCCGGGCGCCGGCCGGGCGGAAGACCTGGACGTCGGCGCCGGTGCACATAGTGGCGTTGGTTTTTGCGGCGCGGGTGACGGATGAGCGTGTCCGGGAAGCGCTGGCGTTGTCGGTCGACCGCTCGGCGATCCATAATGTGCTGCTGCAACGGCAGGGGGAGATTTCAGGGGCGCTGCTGCCGCAGTGGCTTTCAGGTTATGCGTTCCTGTTTTCGACGGCCGTGGACCTCCCTAAGGCGCGCAGCCTGGCGGCCGGGCTCGCGCCCGCGGCTCGGGTCCTCTCGCTCGGTTTCGACGACGCCAGGCTGCGTCCGATCGCGGACCGCGTGGCCTTGAATGCGCGCGATGCCGGGCTGGCGGTCTCGGTGGGGGCCTCCAACGCGGATGTGAGGCTCGTGGAGGCGCGCATTGAATCGGCTGACCCGGCCCGCGCGCTTTCTGGGGTTGCGAAGGCGCTCAGCCTAGGCGAGCCGGCTCACGCGGACTCTCCCGAAAGCCTGTACGCCTTCGAACGCGCCTTGCTCGACGGATATCGGGCGGTTCCGCTGTTTCACCTGCCGGATGTCTACGGAGTGGGCGCGCGCGTGAAGGGACCCCCGGGGATCACGTCGTTAGGCGAGTGGCGTTTCGGTGATTTGTGGCTGGAAGGGAACCGGCCGTGACCTTGCGCACGCGCCTGCTACTGATCTTCACGGCGGTGGTGGTCGCATCGGTGGCGTTAGTGGAGGGGCTGGTCGCGCGCACCACGCGCCAGGCCTTCGAGCGAGTGGAGAACCAGCGCGTGGAAGCCTTGGTGGCGCAGTTGAGAAAGGAGTTTGCCCGGCGCGGCGATGAAGTGGTGCGTGCGGTCCATGGAGTCGCGGCCTCGGACACGGCCGTGAGCATAGCGATAGCGTCCGATCCGGCGCCGTACTACAACGACGCGGCGGCCTTGGCGGCAGCACATGGGCTGGACCTGCTCGAGCTGGTGGCGCGTGACGGGACGATCATTTCGTCGGCGGAGTGGCCGGCGCGCTTCGGGTACAAGGAAGAATGGCTGGCCGAGACAAGCGGCTGGAGGGTGGGAGGGGCCTTTCTGCGGCGCGAGGAACTGGCCGACGGCATTACGCTGGCGCTGGCGGCGGTGGGTGAGGCCCGTGCCGGAGATCGCCGGCTATACGTCACCGGAGGCGAGCGGCTCGATCGCGAATTTCTGTCGACTCTGGTACTGCCGTCGGGAATGCGAGTGCTGTTGTATCGCAATCTGGAGCCGCAGGTTGCCACGGCGGAACTGATCGGCCCCTCGGGGCCAGTGGCGCAGCCGGAACTGATTCTGCCGTTGATCGAGCAGGTGCGGCGCGAGCCGCGCGAAACCACCCGAACGCTCGGGAGGGGCGCCGCCGCGGAAATCTTCCAGGCGCTGCCTCTGAGAGGCACGACCAACAACCTTTTGGGAATTCTGCTGATCGGCAGTTCGCGGCGCGAGTTGGTGGAGTTAGAGGCCTTCTTGCGATACACCGGAGTGGCGCTGGCGGGCGGCGGAATCCTGGTGGGCCTCGCGCTGGCCTGGTGGGCTACGGCGCGCGTGACGCGGCCGGTGCAGGCGCTGGCAGCGAGCGCCGGGAAAGTGGCCGCCGGAAACTGGGACACGACAGTGGAAGTTGCGTCGCAAGACGAGGTTGGGCAACTGGCGCGCGCCTTCAATCGGATGACCGAGGAACTGGTGGCGCAGCGCGAACGGCTGGTACAGGCCGAACGCGTGGCGGCGTGGCGCGAACTGGCGCGCCGCCTGGCGCATGAGTTGAACAACCCGCTCTTTCCGCTGCAGATTACCGTGGAGAACCTAAAGCGGGCGCGCGAACAGGCCCCCTCGCAGTTCGACGAAGTCTTCCGCGAAAGCACAGCCACCTTGACCTCTGAGTTGGCGCACCTCAAGCAGATCGTCGCGCGATTCAGCGATTTCGCCAAAATGCCGGCGCCGCAAAGGCAGTCCGTGAACTTGAACCAACTGGCGGGCGAATCCGTGAAGCTGTTTGAGGCGCAACTGGCGCAGGCCAGGGTGACGGTTGGCCTGGAATTGGACGAGCACTTGCCGAAGGTTTCAGCCGATCCGGAGCAGATGACGCGCGTCCTGCGCAACCTGATTTTGAACGCGATTGACGCCATGCCCCAGGGCGGTGCGCTCAGGGTCCGGACGCAGGCCCGGGACGGCGGCGTGCGGCTGGAGGTATCGGACACCGGGCAGGGACTCACGCCGGAGGAGTGTGAGCGACTGTTCACGCCGTACTACACCACCAAGACCCACGGCACGGGGCTGGGGCTTGCGATCGTGCAGTCGGTGGTCAGCGATCACCAGGGCCGAATTTCAGTGGAGAGTCAGCCGGGCCGAGGCACGACTTTTCGACTCGAGTTGGGGTAACGAGCGAGGATCCTTGCGGGTTCCGGATCGCGTGCGGCAGGCGATCAGCAGTATCTGCGATAACCCCCTTGAGGACAACTCCGCTTGACTGGCTTCTATTGCGTGTTTGAAAGGCGGCGGTTTAACAAGGCAAATGGAAAACCCGAGGGCAGCGTTGTCGCGACCGCTAAGGAGCCACCGAAAGTCAACCGCAAACGAAACCAAAGACCAAGGCATCCCTCTCAGGTTCACAAAATAAAAGGAATCCCCAGTTGTAGCTCAAACAGGCCTGACAACCAGAGGACGGACACACGAAACGCCGCCGACCGCACAGCCGCGACCCGGTTGAACTCTAGCGCTTGTTCTGGCCGGCGTTGTGTTCGCATCCGATCCTATTCTGGTCCAGCCGCCCAGAATTTACCGGCTGCGAGGTTAGCCGGGTCGCAAGGAAACCTTTCGGGCCGGGCTTCGGACACGTCGGCGCCTCGAAATCGGGTGTGCATGACGGAGGGATTCGAGAGGCTCATTGCGCTGACAGCCGACGGGCCTGTTACGGTAACCTCAGATTTGGCTCACCTGCTG
>JAGWQP010000411.1 GCA_028876805.1 Acidobacteriota bacterium
AAAACCCGGCGACAAGGTTCTGATGATGATCGGCGACGACGTGAGCTTTGCGCGGACGCTTGTGAACCTCGCCCGCGATCGGGGCATAAGAGCACTGGTGGCGCTGCGAGGCAGCGTTGCGCTTCCTCTCGCCAGAGAGTTCGCGCCCGGCGCCATCACGCTCGATATCAGTCTTCCCGACATGACCGGATGGACGCTGCTCGATCGGCTGAAGCACGATTCGGCTACGCGGCATATCCCGGTGCATGTGATCACCGCCAACGAGGACCGGCGCCGGGCAATGGCCTTGGGTGCCATGACGTATCTGGAGAAATCGACCTCCCCAGACAAACTAAACACCGCCATCAACGCGATTTACCAGTCGCTCGAGCGTCGGGCGAAGAAACTGCTGATCGTTGCGGAAAACCATGCACGCCAATCGGATTGGCGGGAGTCCTTGGGCGGCCCGGATGTCGAGAGTGTGGCGGTTGGTTTTGCGGAAGAGGCCTTGAGTGTGGTTCGGCAGAAACACCCGGACTGTGTGGCTTTGGACATTCGTTTTCATGGTGTATCGGCAACTCAATGGTTAGAACAGATCCAGGCCGAAAGTGGGCTCCGGACCCCGCCCGCTGTCATCTGCGGCAGACCGGAAATACGCGCGCGGTTCCAGGCCGAGATCCAAAAACTGGGGCGGCTGAGCGTGGTTCGGCACGCCGAGTCGGTGGGGCACCTGCTCGAGGAGACGGTTTTGTTGCTGCACCGCGCTGAAGCGAATCTGTCGGAATCCCAAAAGGAGGTCTTAGCGGCCGTCCGGCGCAGCGACGCCCCCCTGGTCAATAAAAAGGTGCTCATCGTGGACGATGACGTGCGAAACATTTTCGCCCTTACGACGGTGCTGGAACAGTGCAACTTGCAGGTGGTTCATGCGGAAAACGGAAAGGCCGGCATCGAAGTTCTGCGCCGCACTCCCGGCATCGACGGTGTTGTGATGGACATCATGATGCCCGGGATGGACGGCTACGAGACCATGAAAGCCATCCGGCAGATCCCCGAGCTTCAGTCCTTGCCGATCATCGCAGTTACCGCCAAAGCGATGAAAGGGGACCGGGACAAGTGTATCGAAGCGGGGGCCTCCGACTACATTACCAAGCCCGTTGATCTCGACCAACTCTACGCGGCTTTACGTGTTTGCCTGGCCTCGAGTCCGGGCGGGACACCGGCACCGGCGATCGCCGAGTGAAATGCCAATGTCTCCAGCCGACATCGGAATCCGGGCCGCGCAAGGGGTCGTCGAACAACCGAAGATGAAGATACTTCTGGTCGACGACACGCCCGACAACCTTGTCTCGCTCGAAGCGGCCCTCGACGATTTGGGCGAGGAACTGGTCCTGGCCAGATCCGGAAAGGAGGCACTCCGCCACCTGTTGAACGACGATTTTGCGGTGGTCCTGTTGGACGTGCGGATGCCCGAAATCAGTGGCTTTGAAATCGCAGAATTGATTCGAAGCCGCCCACGCTCGCGCGGCCGC
>JAGWQP010000412.1 GCA_028876805.1 Acidobacteriota bacterium
CCGCCCGGCCAACATCCGCCGCGTCTACGTCGACGATTCGACGAACCCCGGCACGCTATGGGTCGGAAGCAACCACGGCGCATCGATTGTCAAGGTCGAGCCACTCGACTAAGGTTTGGTTCCGAGTTGCGCGGCTTCGTTCTGGATACCTTCGACGCCGGGTCCTACTCGTGTTCGTTTAGTTCGATCTGTGTGCCCCAAGGATCGGTTATGAACGCGATGCCAACTCCTGTCGCTGTCTTGCCATAAGGCCGGTCGAGTTTGATACCGCTTGCCTCCAGGTTTTTGCAGAACGCTTCGAGGTGCTTTACTTCGAAGCCGATGTGGTCGAGCACCCGACCCTTGGTCGGCGCGGTTGGCGTATCGGACTTAGCGAACGAAAGATTCACGCCCGGAATGTCAGCCGCCTTGAATTGGCCCCGCATGCCCGCCTTGGCGCCGAACGTGTTGACGTACCAGGCTTGCATCTGGGGTATGGCGGCCTCACTCACATAGAAATGGACGTGGTGATTCC
Source organism: Acidobacteriota bacterium (assembly GCA_028876805.1). GTDB lineage: Bacteria > Acidobacteriota > Terriglobia > Bryobacterales > Bryobacteraceae > PSRJ01. The sequence goes on from JAGWQP010000412.1 coordinate 515, forward strand.
GGATCGGCACTGTCTGGGCCTTGTCTTCCAATATTTCGATCTTCAGACCGTCCGGAGTGTAGAGAAAACCCTGCTCCGGCCGGTTTCCGGCCTCCGTCTTCAAATTGCCAGCCTTCATCTTCGCCATGTACTCGGGGACGTTGGGAACCAGGAATCCCACGTGGTTCACCACGCTTCCCACGCTCTCGCCGGTGGGATCCTGCTTCCGCAGACGGACCACGACGTCCGGAAACTCCACCACTCCCGCCTCCTTGGCCGCGGCGCCACCCATGGCGACAAAAAATTTTGTGTTGGCGTCTACATCGCGCACATTCAGGTGCAGGTGGCCGTTCGATACGCCCGCCGCATTCGGTGGGGGCGTGACCGCCCACGTTGCGGCCGGCTGCGACAGGACGGCAAGACTCAACGTCAGGAACAGTTGTTTCATAGGGTACTCCTCCGTTTTCAAGACTCTGCCACCGGGCATCTTATCACGGGCCTGGAGCGAGAAAACGATCCTCGGCAAGCTACCGGGAGGGCAGAAGCGGCTTGCGGTCAGGCGGAAGGTGCTGGTCTAAAGCGTCGAGCAACAGGCCATTGAGCGTGTAGTCTCCCATCAGCGTGACCAACTCGACGGTCCCTTGGGTTCCGAATAGCTCGACAGCTTTCGCGAACGTAGGGGAATCCAGTTTGTGCTCGCGCAGCAACTGGCGACCCATGCGGATCACTACGGTCTCTTTTTCTCCCGCGCCGGCGACGTCCCGGTTGTACTTCACCGCATCAATGACCGGCTGCGCGACTCCGGCTTTGAGCGCGGCCGGCTCATGCGCGCTCCAGACATACTGCGAGTCCCCCTCACGCGCGGCCACCAGGATAGCCAACTCGGTGATGGGGTTGCCCAGAAGATTCCCCTGTCGCCGCAAATATTCGTTCAGCGTGCGCAACGGCTCGGCCGCCCCGGGGCTATACAGTTCGATCGAGGCCGGGCCTGTCGGGGAGGCGATCTTGCCGGCACCGCCGGCAACATGGTCGTAAACCTGTTTGCCCTTCTCATCCATTTGTTCCCGTTTGACCACGGGGAGCCGGTTGAGCGAGTCCGGGTAGATATCGGCGGGCAGCGTAGCAGAACCGGAGGGAGCCGATGTCCTCTTGCCGGACTGGCCGCTTCCGACCGCTACCAGGGCGATCAGCAACGCAATCCAAATTCGTATTCGCATTTCTCGACCTCCAGTTGCTGGGTAGCATATCATCGTACGGCGACGAATTCACTTCCCCAGCATTCATGCCATGCGTTGACACCGCTCACTCAAGCCGACTCTAAGCCGATGCTCGTCGCGGCGCCTCCGGTCAGCACGCCGAGCGAACCGTCTTTGAGGCCAGCAGCATACCGCGCAGTGCGCGACCCAGGGGGGCCGCAACGGGCACAGGATTCAGGCAGATCGTCTCGGAAAAGCCCTTTTTGACCTGCTAGCGGGCTCCAGCTGGCGCACCCTTCCGGACCGCCCTTTCGTCACCGCGTCGGGCATGCAGGGTAAGACCCGTAACGGCACCACTTGAGTCCTTCACGAATTCGAGCTGATCCCCGGTCAAGACCTCAGCGCCATTGCCACGCCCCACGAAAGTGGTCTCTGACTGGGGTGCGAGGGTCTGTACGTCCCCACTCGGGCGAAGGTGGAGGACCAACGATTCGCCATCTACCGTGATCAGGGCCTCGTGTCCCGGCGCGACCTCGTAAGTCCCCGCGTATTTGGCGAGGGTCTCCGAAGTGACGCGGAATCCGTTCCCGCCCACCAAGTGTTGGGCAATCTGCTCATTATTTTCACAGATCGTCTCCAGCAGTTCGGTGTCCGACACCAGCGTCTTGTTTGCCTTCAGCGTGAACGCCCGGGTGAACGTCTTGGGATCGTCAAGGGTCATTTCGAAGTCCATGTGGCCAAAGTTGCCGCGGTGGAAACGTTCGGTAATGCGGAGTGCTTCCGAATGAGGGTGCCCGCTAAAATCCAGCCAGGTCTTGTCATTGAATCCAGCCGTGGTGACCACCAGAGTATCCCCTTCCCAACGCCCAACCGAGTAGCCCAGCCAGGTAGGATTCATCTCCTCGGGAAGCCCGCGGCCATCGGTGAAGATGGTTCGCGTAACGCCGCTATTCGAAATACCTTCGTTAATGATCACCATCAACGCCGGAGTCTGGACGATCCGGGCGAGGCCCGCCAGATGATAGTATGGCGGAGGGTCGGGAAGGCAGTGTGCACGCGGACTGTCCGCTCCCAAATTGCGGACGTGTTGCTGGTACAGCGCTTGCGCCCAGGGCTGAATCTCACCAGGTTTGAGGTCCGCCGCAATATTTTGCGTATACACGCTGTTCATCGGCCCGCGCCAGATACCTGACAAGTCGGGCTTGCCGTCCGCGGTTCGAGGTGCGGGCGCGGACAGATTCGCTTTACCGTCGGGAGTCCGCGGTATACCTGGCGTTTTGTAAGCGAGCCACTGCGCCGCCAAAGGCACAGAAATCAGGACCGCTGCTAGAAATAGTTTGGTTTTCATCCGGAGCCTCCTGTATCGAGATTATATGGCTTGCTTCCCCTCGGCGGGTCAAGTAGCATTGAGGTCCTGGGAGGTTGAAGGTGCCACATCAGCGGCTGGCTGTCTTATTCGCGTTCATTTCCACCGGCGCGCTTGCGCAATGGTTGAACTATCCTTCGCCGGGAACGCCTCGCACGCAGGACGGGAAGCCCAACCTCACCGCTCCAGCGCCGCGCACCGCAGACAGCAAGCCGGACCTCTCCGGGGTCTGGATGCATGAGATCACCACGGTTGCGGAAGTGAAGCGGCTCTTCGGCCACCGCTTCGATGAAGCCATCCAGGTGGGCGGACTGGGCATGGAGATCGGCACGCAACACAAGTATGAGTTTGATATTCTCGTGGACTTCAA
>JAGWQP010000413.1 GCA_028876805.1 Acidobacteriota bacterium
CATCGTCGATTACATCATGCCAGCAGGGTCGTCGCTCCAGGAGACCAACCGCGTCGTCAGCCACGTAGAACGAATCCTGCGCGCCACGCCGGAAGTCGAGAGTACTTCCCGCCGAACCGGTCTGCAACTCGGCCTGGCGGCGGTCACCGAAGCCAATACCGGCGATATCGCGGTCAAATTAAGGCGGAATCGTAAACGCGGCGGGGACGAGGTGATCGCCGAGGTCCGCGACAAGATCACCAAGGCCGAGCCGGTGCTGGACGTCGAGTTCCCGCAATTGCTCCAAGACATGATCGGCGATCTGCAAGGCGCGCCCGAGCCGTGCGTCATCAAGCTCTTCTCGCAGGACGCGCAGGTGCTCAACCAGTGGGCGCCGCGCGTGGGCGACGCCATCAAGAAGATTCCAGGGGTTGTCGACGAGCTCAACGGCATCGAGAACACCATCAGCGGGCCAGCACGGGTCTTTAACGTCGATCCCTCCGTAGTCGCCAGGGCCGGTTTTACGCCGCAGGAAGCTGAGCTGGATGCCAGCGCCATCCTCCAGGGTGAACCGGCGACGGCGCCGGTGGTTCTCAATGACCGCGCCTACCCGATCCGCGTGCGGTTCCCCGAGCAGACGCGCGCCTCGCTCGATGCCATCCGCAACACACCGTTGGTAAGCAGCACCGGCAAAGTTGCCACACTCGGCGCCCTGGCCAGTGTCACCGAGATTCCCGGCGAAACCGAAATCCGGCGTGAAAACCTGCAGCGTAATGTGCAGGTCACCGCGCGTTTCGAAGGCATGAGCCTGGGCGAGGGCATGCAGAAGGTGCAGCAGGCGGTAGCTGATTTGAACCTGCCGCCCTCCATTCGCGTAGAGTACGGTGGCCAGTACCAGGAGCAGCAGAAATCGTTTCGTGACCTGGTCTTCGTACTCATCCTGGCCATCGTGCTGGTCTTCATGGTGCTGCTGTTCGAATTCGGGAATTTTGCAGCGCCCGTGGCGGTACTCTGCTCCGCGCTCCTGTCTACCTCGGGAGTTTTCGTTGCCCTGCTGGTCACGGGCAAGACCTTTAATCTGTCGTCATTTATGGGGTTGATCATGGTGGTCGGCATCGTGGCGAAGAACGGGATTCTGCTGCTGGATGCCGACCAGAAATATTTGTTGAGCGGAATTCCAGAGATCGAAAGCATGTTGCACGCCGGCGAACGACGCTTGCGTCCGATCATGATGACGGCGCTTGCGACCGTGGCCGGCATGATTCCGCTGTCTCTTGGCCTCGGAGCCGGCTCGCAAATGCTGCAGCCTTTGGCGATCGCCGTGATCGGCGGCGTGCTGGCCTCGATGATCCTCTCGCTGGTGGTGACACCGGCCGTCCGCTACTATATCGGCGGCAGGAGTAATTGATTCAACAGGGTTCGGAAACGCCCGGACCAAGGAGAAAAGACGGATGAAGAAGCTCATGACGGTTGTTCTGGTGGCGAGTGCGGCCTTTGCCGCCGAAGGCTACCACGTCCTCAACAAAATCAAGATCGGCGGCACCGGCGGCTGGGACTACGTGACTGTCGACAGCAACGCGCACCGGTTGTACGCGACGCACGGTACGGTCGTGGACGTAGTCGATCTCGATAGCGGCAAACCCGTGGGATCGATCCCGCAGCTGCATGGCGTACACGGGGTGGCGCTCGCGCCCGACATGAACAAGGGCTTCATTAGCAATGGGCAATCGAACAGCGTCACCGTCTTCGATGTGAAAACCCTGGCTAAGAGCGGCGAGCCCGCTACGGGGATGAACCCAGATTCGATCTGCTATGAGCCGAAGACGCAACGCGTCTTCACATTCAACGGACGATCCAATGACTCGACCGCCATCAACGCCAAGACCGGCGAACCGCTGACCACCTTCCCGGTGGGAGGCAAGCCGGAATTCTGCGTTGCGGACGGAGCCGGCAAGCTCTATGTCAATCTCGAGGACAAAGGCGCCATCGTGGAAATCGACGCTGCCAAACCAGCCGTCGTGCGCACCGGCAGTATCGCCCCTTGCCAGGAGCCGTCCGGTCTCGCCATGGATAGCAAGGATGGCGTGCTGTTCTCCGTCTGCGACAACAAGATGATGACCGTGACTGACATCAAGAGCCTGAAAGTGGTGGCGATGCCCGCCATAGGGGCGAACCCGGATGCCGCAGGCTTTGACCCGGGCGCGGGGCTAGCATTCAGTTCGAACGGGGAAGGAACTCTCACCATCGTCAAAGAGGTGGGCGGCAAGTGGCAAGCCGTCGACACTGTGCAGACCGAACGCGGCGCGCGGACCATGGCCGTCGACCCCCGAACCCATCGCGTCTACCTGCTGGCCGCCGAATACGGTCCGCCGCAGGCCGGGGACAAGAAGGGCCGGCCTTCGATACTGCCAGACAGTTTCCATGTGCTCGTGGTCGGGAAATAGTGTGGCATAAGCCTCCGCCTCGTGCGCCGAGCGACGTGGCTTTGGGGGCTTCTCGCGGTGGTCGGAAAATGACCTTACGGTTGACTCTCGGGGTTTGCGCGGCGGCGGTCTTGCTCGCCGCGCAAACGCGTTCCCTGGATATCTACTGGATCGACGTCGAAGGCGGCGGGGCCACCTTGATTGTGTCTCCCACCGGCCAGTCGCTGCTCGTGGATGCCGGCAACCCTGGTAACGGCGATCGCGACGCGAAACGCGTCTTCGCCGTGGCTCAGATGGCGGGTCTCAAGAAGATCGGGATGCTGCTGACCACTCATTTCCACGGCGATCACGTTGGCGGGACGCCCGCGCTGGCGAGGATGATTCCTATTGAGCGCTACTTCGATCACGGCGATTCCATCGAAACCACGCCCAATGCCGTCGAGCTCTTCAGCGCGTACAAAGGCGTGGCCGAGGGCAAGCGAACCACCCTCAAGCCGGGAGACCGCCTTCCGCTCGCCGGTGTCACCGTCGAGGTGATTTCGGCGAATGGTGTTGTGCTGGGTAAGCCGCTGAAAGGCGGTGGCCCCAATCGATTCTGCGAGCATGCCGCGCAGCACGATCCCGACAAAACCGAGAACCAGCGCAGCGCCGGATTTGTGCTTACCTACGGCAAGTTCAAGTTCTTCGATGTGGGTGACCTCACTTGGGACAAGGAAATGGAACTGGCTTGCCCGGTGGACAAGGTCGGAACCGTGACGCTGCTGCAGGCCACCCATCACGGCTTCGTAAACGACTTCTCCGGCGCGCCGCCGCTCTACTGGGCACTGAAACCGCAGGTGGTGGTGGTCAACGATGGCCCGCGCAAAGGCCTGCACGCTTCCGCGTGGGACACCATCCAAAAGATCCCGGGCCTCGAGGCAGTTTGGCAGTCGCACTTGGCGTTGGCTACCGACAAGGACCACAACACGGACGAGAAGCGCATCGCCAACCTCGAGGGGACCGACCAGTGCCAAGGCAACTGGCTGAGGGCGTCGGTCACGCGGGACGGCAAGATGACTCTGACCAACGGCCGGAACGGGTATAGCGAGACTTATAGAGCGCGGTGAAAAGGAGGAGGCGCGCCCGGGTCGCTACCACGTTGCCTTCCCCGCACGGCCGGCCGAGGATGCCGCCTGCTGACGCACCAGCTGGCCAGAGGACTTGATTTGCGGTCGCGGGCGGAGTGCGAAGCAGGGGTGTGGCTGAGCGCGGTTGCCAGGCCCATTATTTCCCGACGAAGTGGCGCTGGTCCTTTTCGTTTTCCAGGCACACGTAGTCGACCAGATCGGTATCGGGCTTCAGGTTCTGGTGCAACGTGACCGTCCACGGTGCGGTGTACGCTTTGGGGTCGTCCACCGTGAGGTCGATGTTCAGTTTTCCGTAGTTCACCCGCCGGAAACGTTCCGTCAGCGTGGCGGCCTCCGTCAGCGGGCTTCCCTTTCGGTCGAGCCAAATGCCATCCTGGAACCCGCTGGTCCTCACCACCAAGGTGTCGCCCTCCCAGGTGCCAGACGAATAACCGTTCGCGGAGGGTTGCGGGTCCTCGGGCAACGGCCGCCCGTCGGTAAAGATCTGTCGGTACGACGTGTTGCGCTCGGTCAGGATGATGAGGAGTCCCGGAACCTGGACGACCTTGCGCAGTAGCGGGTCGGTATACGTCTTCACAATCCCACCTGGCAGACAGCGCGCCGTGGGATCGCCCATGCCATGTGTCTCACCCCGTTGCTGGATGAGGGCGTTCACCCACGGTTGATACGGGAGCCCGCCCTTGAGGGACCAGCCGATGTCCCAAAATTCCTGCGGAGTGAGCATGTCATCGCAGTTATACGGCGGACACGGGCGGTTCTCCTCGGCAATCCAGATGCCGGACAGATCCGGCACGCCGCCCTGGGTCCGGGGTGCGGGCGCACCGAGATTCGGCGCGCCACCAGGCAGTCTGGGAACTCCCGCTGTTGGATAGTGCAGCCATTGGGCACCAGCAGGGATCAAGGTTAATACGAAAAACAGGATGACCCCGACTATTCTCATGTTGCACCTCGTGACCAGACTCGCTTTACAGAACATGATAATACCCGCCCCGTTGGATCACTTCGACCGGAATCCCGAACAACCGGGAGAGGGTCTCGGAGCGGAACATCTGCTCTTTTGGTCCGTCGCAGAAAATTCGGCCCCCGCGAATCAAGACCACACGCGTCATCTCGGGGATGATGTCGGGCAAATGGTGGGTCACCATGATCAGGCTGACGCCGGCGCGCGCCAGCTTGCGGAAGGCCTCGCGCAACTCGTGTGTGGCGTTGAGATCGAGGCTGGTGGTCGGCTCGTCCAGTACCAGCGCTTGCGGGTCATGCACTAGCGCGCGGGCAATCAGGATGCGGCGCGCTTCTCCCGACGACATCTCATCAGTGTTGCGGCCGGCAAGGTGCGCGATCTCGAGCCGGTCCATCACCTCCTGGGCCTTATGTTCCATCTCCGCGGTGACCGCATGGTTCGGCCAGATTCCCACGCTTCCAAAAAATCCCGAAAGCACAATCTCGTAGCCCGAATAGTTCCGGGTGCACATTTGCATCCAGTCGTTCGAGACCAGGCCGAGATGGTTCCTCAGCTCGAACAGATGCCAGCGGTCGCGACCCATAATCCGTAGCGACCAGGGTTCCGCCTTCAGGCGCGGGTAGAGCTCGCGGGAGATAGCCTTGATCAGCGTGGATTTTCCCGAGCCGTTCGGCCCCAGAATGGCCACGTGCTCGCCTTGCGCAATCGAGAGGCTCACTTGGTCGAGAACGATGCGGTCTCCGCGCTGGATTGTGACATTCTCGAACTGAATGAGCGGAACGGACATGAATCCTATTGTAGAGGGTAGTGCTATACTTCCTGGCGATGAAATCTGACACTAGCCAAGACACGTCGAGACGAGCGCTGCTGCGCATGGCGGGTCCGCTCGGCTTACCGCTGTTGGCGCAGGGCGGGCGCACCCGAGTGCGCCCTTTCCAGGTCAAAGTCCCGCCCGCAGTCATCCGGCGCATCCTCACCCGGGTGCGGGAAGCCCGCTGGCCCGATCGCCTCGATGCGACCGACTGGCGCTACGGCGTCGACTGGGATTACATGAAAGCGCTCGCCACCTATTGGACCGCGCAATATGACTGGCCGAGAGCGGAAGCCGCTCTGAACCGACATCCGCAGTTTCTGGCCGGCGTAGGCGACTTCGAGATCCACTTCTACCATGTGCGCGGCCACGGCCCCCGGCCTGTGCCTCTGATCCTTACGCATGGCTGGCCGGGCTCCGTCGTAGAATTCCAGCAAGCCATCGGGCCGCTTACCGATCCGGCGCGCTATGGAGGCTCGCCGGAAGACGCTTTCGACGTGGTGGTACCATCGCTGCCCGGCTTCGGTTTTTCCTCCAAGCCAAGAGCGAAACCGATCGGACCGCCCACCACGGCCCGCCTCTGGCAAGAACTGATGACGGGCGTGCTCGGTTACAGCAAGTACGGTGCGCAGGGAGGCGACTGGGGGCAGGCCGTTACCCTGCAGTTGGCGGCACAATTTCCCGACTCGCTGATAGGCATCCACCTCAATGCCGCGGGCGCCGCCCTCGTTACGGATGCGGAGCCCACCGAGGAGGAGCGCGCCTGGCAGCGCGCCTCGAGCCTGGCGCGGGCGACCGAGTTCGACTACTTCAACGAGCAACAGCACAAACCGCAGACCGTCGCGTTTGCTCTCTCCGACAACCCGCTCGGGGCAGCTGCCTGGATCGTCGAAAAGATGAAGGGCTGGAGTGATTCGACAGACAATCTGGACGCCACCTTCACCAAGGACCAGGTTCTCACCAACATCATGATCTACCTGGTGACCAACACGGTCGGCACGGGCGTCTGGTTCTATCGCGGTTTCTCCGAAGACGCGGCGCCTCCCCGGCGCGCGAGGCTGGCGGTTCCCGCCGGGTTCGCGGCGTTTCCGCGGGAGATGCCCTATCTGCAGCCACCTCGAACGGTGCTCGAGCGCAGCTTGAACCTGGTGCATTACAGCAAGATGCCCAAGGGCGGCCACTTCGCCTGCCTCGAACAACCCCAGCTGTTTGTGGAAGACGTGCGCGCCTTTTTCCGCAAATTGCGTGCGTGAGCCGGTTCAGCGGTTGTGTTCGTGCGGCTCCGGAATCCGGCACACGGCCAGAGCCCGGTTCTCATACGGGCACACCAGGCCGGCCGGGCTGGGACGACGCGCGACAACCCAGGTGACCGGATACCGCCGTGCCAGTCGCTCGAAATCCGCGAGCTCGAATTGCTGCCAACCGCTTTGCGCCAGTACCTGAGCCTTCCATTGATCGGCCAGTTGGGGAAACAGGGCCACGGCGCCGCTGTCTTTGACGCCATCGGCTAGCGCGCCCCGCTCGGCGACGGCACGAAATCCGTGCTGATCATCCTCGGGAATCGCCATGTAATTCGGGTCGAGCGCAAACACCGCATCGCGCGGCGTATGGCCGCGGATCCAGAAAAACGCGGCAGTCCAGTCACTGGTCCCGACTGAGCCGGGCCATTCGAGATGCCGGCTGAAGGGATACGAAGCCGCCTGGAAGACCCACATTCCCACCGCGATCGGCACGAACAGCGCCAGCCATCGCCAGAAGCTTTTCCGCAGCAGGTACTCGCCCGCCAGGCCCCCCAGCAGGACGAAGAAGATGACGTAGATCAGGTGGAAAGCGCGCATTGGCTGCAGCCGCGTGTAGTTCTCTAAGGAGGGTGTGTAGGTCACGCCGATAGCCGCTGCCGTGAACATCACCCCGAATGGTACGAAGCTTCGCGCGAGCACTCGGAAGACCCCCGTCGTTCCGCGGAAGACCCCGGTCGAAAACCAGCCCAGCAGGGCCAGCGGCGCGAAGGCTCCGAACCACTCGTACCAGGTCCAGTTGGATAGAAAGAAGTAGGTGCGAGACAAAAGGGCTTCGCGGGCGGCCCCTTGCGCGGGTTGAAAACTCCAGACGAAGGGAAGCGCTGCCGCGATCACCGGCTCGGGTTGAGACACCCTCTGACGCCGGCGCATCAACGCGAAGCATCCCAGAAAGACAACGGCGTACACGCTCATTTGCGGATGCACCAGCGCCGTGAAGCCGAGCCAGGCCAGCGCCCGTTTTCGCTGATTGGAGGCGAAACAGGCCACCGACATAAGCGTGGCTGGCGTCGAAAGCGACCGCGCCGTCACATAGGGATCCATGATGGCCAGCGCCGTGCCTGCCACAGGTATGCTGAGCGCTCCCGCCAAAAGAGCCACGCCCGCCCAGCGCGCCGGACCGTTCGAGAAGCAGACCGAAGCCAGCCGCCACGCGGCCATTAGCAATAGGAAGATGCCGATTTCGTGATACAGGAAGATGACCAGATCAGGAGGCAGATGGGTCAGCCGCGCCGAATCGCCCACCAGATCCGGGAAGAGGGAAAGGTGCGCGTGCGACATAAAGAATTCCGATCCGAAAGGAAACAGGCGCGGATCGGCGGCGCGTTTGATCGCGGGAATATAGATCTCGGCGTCGTCTACGCCGAGATGATAGCCTTGGACCAGCAGGGACGCGATCGACGCTGCGGCCAGCCCCGCGACCGGGCCGTGGAGGGCCTTACCGAAGAGTCGCACCCGACGGCGCATGGTCCATGGCAGTGTATTCTCCGGTCTCACAGGGGAGTCCTTCGAGGAGCGCAAATCCACCGACAACCTTTAGGAAATCGCTTCGTTATGAGGTCCATCACCATGTCCCAGAAAGAGTTCCGACCAACCGGCCCTTGACCGCCAGCCGGCCTTTTTTCCGTAACGGTCAGGCAAGGCCCGTAGTGAGCAGGATATCATTCGTCTTGCGCCCGGGCACCGCGTCGCTCAAGGAGCTCTCGCTCGTCGTCACCTGCCACGAGCCTGCTTGAGATAGTCAGGGCCAGCTGATCGAAGCCAGTTCGGTAAGTCGCCGGCATCGGTCACGTCCGGGCGAAAGGGGAGCTCTTTGGTCGAGCGTCCTACGGTTGTCGAGTTTCGGAGCCGGTTCTTCGCCCGTTTCGAGCAAGGGTAGCCGAGCGGTTCGGAGGGTTGGGAAAAAGCGAAACCTGACCTAACTAACCTAACCCGGGGGGGTGACTCACTGGGAACGAACAAAGGCATTTTCCGGAGCGGACGCCCGGTCTCAGCGCAGGGTCAGGGTGCCGAACACAACTGGGATTTCAATCACCGCATCGGCGTCGATCGCGACGCCGTTGCGGGTAGCGGGGCTGAACTGCCACTCGCGCAGGGCCTCGGCCAGTTCTCGGTTGAGGAAGGGGCCCGCCAGTTCGCGGGTGGCGTCGAGACGCCCGTCTTTGTGAAGCATGCCAACCACCCGTATGTTTCCGGTGCCGTGATCGCGGTAGGAGGGAACGGGAGGCAGGCCCGCGGAACGTACTAGCGTTGGCGGCCGCACCAGAGGCCGTGCGTCAAGCGATGTGGCGGTGGCCTCGCCAAACCAGACGACCCAGTCTTCGCCAGACAGCGTAGGAATCACCGACATATAGACCACGCGGTTCTGGAAGTGGCGTTCGACCGCTGCGGGAAGGCTTCGACCACTCGGCCACTGGGGCACCGAAACGTGCGGGGTCGTAGGCAGCACCTCCGGCATTTGAACGCGCGCCAGGCCCGCACGAGGTTCTGCCCGGGGACCGCCGAGCGGTATCCGGATAACGGTTGCCGGGGACGAGTCAGGGGAGCCTTCAACAGAAACGTCCGGCGCCTTGATCGGTGAACGGCCGCCCAGTTCGGGGCGCGTGGCTCCGGGAACCGGGGTTCCGGCTACGATCCGTGCCGGGCGGCTGCCTTCGGGAACTGGCATCTGAGGCACATTAACCGGGTTCAAACCGATGATTGCGAGGGCGGCGCTCTCAACCGATCCGGCCTCCGGCAGGGCAGGAGCCGGCGGCAGCGCCGTCGCACCGTTACCGCCGCCACCGCCGTTACCGGAGGTCGGCGAAGGCGGAGGAGTAAACGGCCTCGGCGGCGGGCCGGACAGGGGCTTGTTGAGCAAAGAGGCGATCTCCGCGCTCTGCCTTGCGCCAGTCGTGCCCTCGATCCCAGGGGCGCTTGGCAGCTCCGCCACCGCCGGGCGAGGCGCGACGAGATTCGGCTTCGGCATGACGAACTCTCGCGGTGGCGGGCCAGACACCGGTTTGTTCAGCAGGGCGCTGATCTCTGAGAATTGCTTTCGATCGGCCACTCCCGGGATTCGAGGGGCGCTAGGCAGCTCCGCCACAGCCGCGCGAGGTGCAGCGAGATTCGGCTTCGGCATGACGAATTCTCGCGGTGGCGGGCCAGACACCGGTTTGTTCAGCAGGGCGGTGATCTCTGAGGTTTGCTTTCGACCGGCCACTCCCGCGATTCGAGGGGCGTTCGGCAGCGCCGCCACAGCGGGGGAGGGTGTGAGGGGAGCCGACTTCGGCATGACGAACGGCCGCGGCGGCGGACCAGCGACCGGTTTGTTGATGAGGGCACTGATCGCCCCGGGTGCTTCACGGGTCACACCTGCGATTGCTGGAGCGTTGGGCAGCGGAACCACTGGCAGCGGCGGGTGCCGGACCAGCTCTGGGGCCTGGAATGTCTTGGGTTTGCGCTTGGGGGGAATGCGGACTCTTGTCGGAGGCGCGATCGCAATCAGATTGGGAGCCTTCAAGTCCCGTCGCAGCTTCACCTTCGGTTTCGGCAGGTACACGAACTGCTTGCCGTCTTTGGTCCGGGGCGCCACGACAACCCGTTGTCTCGACTTCCGGCTATTGGGGCTAGGAGTGGGGATTGACGAAGTGGCCCGGTCCGCCGAGACCTCCGGCAGCCGCTTACGGAAGTCGTAATAGATCAGCTTGTGACTTTTTTCGAGCTCCACGATGGTCCGCTCGGGAACGGTCGCGTGCTCCCGGGTGTCATCAACAGGACCCAGGAACGCGATGGCGATCAGCCCCGAATGCAGAGCGAGCGAGTAGTACCAGCAAAGGGGCCGGGACCCGGTTCGCCACTCTGCGGCGTTTGGAACCTGGCTGCGGATGCCAAGGCCACTAACTATCGAGCCCCACACGGATCTTATCGAGGCCGAATGAGCAGGGCCGCCCATCCTAGGTCTCGAACACGAGGTCCTCGGCATCTGCATTCCCTCGCCTCATTCTAAGCCGAGTGCGGATGGCCGACGACCCACCCGGTGTTGGGTATCAGTACTTTCGGGCCGGATTGGAAACAGCCGCAGGCAGATCGATTTCCAGCTTCAAGCGATTGCAATGACGAGGGTTACCTAACACGAGGGAGAAGCAAGGAGGAGCAACAACATACTCCTTTAGTTCTATACGGTTCAGAACGCTGACGGCACCCGGGCGGTATTTCCTTACCCCTCCCTAACTACGGTAACGGTGATTTCGATGACTACGTCCCGATGCAGCCGCAG
>JAGWQP010000414.1 GCA_028876805.1 Acidobacteriota bacterium
GGCATCGATTCGAAATTCGGCCCCTTAGAATTTCAGCCATTCCCCGGTTGCTGAAAATGGTCCGCCCTTGACGGTCGACAAAACCATATGCCCTGCGGGACCCCTTCCACAAGGCGGCGGTACATCCGCCCCGCCTATACTCTCGTGACGCGCGCGGCCGTGAAATCGCCGTCCGCGCCGCGGTGGGCCAGCCGGAATCGCTGCGAGCTTCAAGCGCGTGTCCGCAAAGGTCCTCACGATCCTCGAACGCCTGCGCGTTGCCCCTGTTGACGGAAAAAGCCCTCGCCCGCAACTGTCCGGGCACAGATCGGGCAGAAGAGCCATACGCCTTTGTCATCGGCCAGGAGCAGCGACTGTTCGAACATGAGCGGCAGTTCGCAATGGCACTGAGGGCATCGGGCGCCCATGTCGCCGATCGCTCGTTTGCGTTTTCGGATGATCCATGGCAGGCGCATACGTTCCAGGCCGATAGAGTTGAACACCTTTGGAAGCGAAGCGACGCTAGCTAGATTGTCTAAGAAGGGTTCGTGTTTCGTCAACAAAGACCTGGTGTGACCACGATTAACTCGAACTCCCGTACAGGCAGCGGCCGGCCTGCTCCTAAATTTGGCGAGTCCGAAGACTTATATCCAACTTCCCAACTGGCAGTGCGTGTCCGGGGACTTCTGTGCCAGACGCTCCGGCCGCGGAGTTCCGAGAGGTCGGCGATGAACGCATGGAGATGTGCGCTCTCGGTAAGTCCGAAACCGGACGAATCCGCTGGCAGACGACGCACAGGCGCGGCGGGCCGGCCGAAAGCTTTATGCTCGCGAATGCCAATCCTGCCATGGACCCAAACGCGAAGGAATCGGCAAGGCACCCCCGCTGGACAGTGCCGACGTGTACCGAGCCCTCCCGGGTGCCCTCTTCTGGGTCCTGCGCCACGGATCCCTTCATCAGGGCATGCCGTCTTTTGCTCATCTGCCCGAACTGGAGCGGTGGCAGGTCATCACTTTTCTTCTGGAGGTCAAAGAAACATCAGCTGCAACTCGATAGTCGTTTCGGCCTCTTGCCTCCCGTCCAAGCCGGGGGTCTGAACGCCGCCCCCAAGGGCCGGCCCTGCCTTGTTCCGAGAGGGGTGTGATCGCCTTTTTCAGCAGCTCCGAGGTCCTCCGCGCGGCTATCCGTGGCGGGTGTTTGGGGCCGGCGGGGGAGGTCGCGGTCTTCTCTATCAGCGAAGAATCCGGGCGCGGTAGAAGTACAAGGACTCTCAGTACGGGTGCCAGTACCGATTGAGTTGAGCAGAAGCCTGATTCTTATTGACAGACTTGCCTTTACGGTTCATATTAACTTCCGATAGCCCTGTTGCGAAGGGTGCGGTGGCTGTCCTAAACGGCTCAGGGTGGGGGCGGGTGTCTGGCTTTTGCTCGTGGCCAGGGAGGACGTCACCACCGCGGACTTTGAACGCGGTGACTCGCAGCCCGGTGCACTTTCTTTCACGTGAGTGGCGGTGTAATCCATACTGCAGATGAGGATTCAAGGATCATGGTGATGTCGGAAAAAGGGAGCAATCCGAATCGGCTGAGCAGCCGGTCGGATGGCGGCGCTCGACCCGGGGTTGTTTCCTCCAAACCGCCGGACCTCCATCGGGAGGCAGTGGCGGGGCGTCCTCCGTTGTTTTCCGGCATTTCCGCAGACGACTATGCGGCGATTTCCGCCGCCGCCCGGGCCAA
>JAGWQP010000415.1 GCA_028876805.1 Acidobacteriota bacterium
CGCATGGTGGATGTCAGCGCGAAGCCGGAAACCCGACGGACTGCCCGCGCCCACGCTTTCGTCCGCATCGCTCCTCGAGTGCTGCGCAAGCTGCCCGAGAACCCGAAAGGCAACCCTTTGGAGATCGCCCGCATCGCCGGGATCACCGCCGCCAAGCGCACCTCGGAACTGATTCCGCTCTGCCATCCTCTGAGGATTTCGCACGCCGACGTGGAACTCACACTGGAAAAACAAGGCGTTCGTATCGTCTCGAGCGCCGCCACCACAGGACCGACTGGCGTCGAGATGGAAGCGTTGACTGCGGCTTCCGTTGCCGCCCTGACCGTCTACGACATGACCAAGGCGCTCGACAAATCCATTGCCATCGAGGACCTCTACCTTCTGGAAAAGACCGGCGGCAAGAGCGGAGATTTCCGCCGGAAGGCTGCACGATGATCCAAGCCGCCGTTTTGACCATCAGCGACTCGGTGACTTCCGGTACCCGCACCGACCGCTCCGGCCCCGCTGTACGGGAACGGTTGGAACAGCTGGGCTGGAAAGTCTCAGTCACCCAGACGGTTCCTGATGAGGCGCCGGAGATTGCCGCCCGCCTGGCGGCCTTGGCGGATAGCGGGGAGGTCTCGGCGATTTTCACCACGGGGGGCACCGGGGTCGCCGCGCGCGACGTAACGCCGGAGGCCACGCGCTCGACGATCGATCGCGAGATCCCGGGTTTGGCCGAGCTAATGCGCGCGCGGGGGCGCGAGTCCACACCTCTGGCGGTACTCTCGCGGGGTGTGGCTGGCACACGCGGCCAAGTGCTGATCGTCAACCTGCCGGGGTCTCCTAAGGGCGCCATCGAGTCGCTCAATGCTATCGTGGAAGTGGTGCCGCACGTGCTGGAATTGCTTCGCGGGCATACAAACCATCGAGCGGCCCCTCAGGAGTGACATGCCTCGGATCACTGTTGCTGCGCTTTTTTGTTTCATCCTCTATGCTCAGTCCCGCGACGAAGCCGTCATAGTGCCGCCTCCGTTCAGGGTCAGCACCGACCTGGTGGTGGCACCGGTTACGGTTTTCGACCGGAATGGCTCCTATGTCAGCGGCATCCAGCCCGAACAATTTCATCTCTTCGACAACGACAAGGAACAAAACATCCAAGTTGATATCGCGTACCAGCCCATCTCGATCGTGATTGCGATTCAGGCGAATTCGCACGTGGGATCGATCCTGCCACAAGTCCAGCGAGTCGGCAATCTGATCAGCCCGCTAGTGATCGGTGACCAGGGCGAGGCCGCGGTGATTGCCTACGATTCCCGGATCCGCACGCTCCAGGAATTCACCTCCGATCCGGAGAAGATCACCAAAGCCGTCAAGTCGATTTATCCCGGCAGTACTGCCAACCGGATGATCGATGCCGTGGTGGATGCATCCCGCATGCTCGATTCGCGGCCGAAGAATCGACGCCGCATCCTGTTGTTGATCGGCGAAACACGTGATCTGAGCAGCGAATCCCGTGCGCGAGAGACGTTGATCGGCCTGCAGCTGGCCAACATCGTCTTCTATAGCGTGGACATGTCACGTTTCCTCGGCGTTCTGACGGCGCCGCCCGTGCAACCGCGGCCCGAGCAGCAGCCGGCGGCGTCGCGACCGCTTCCCGGCGGAGTTCCGTCTACTCCGACGACCGTGGCACAGACCTACGGCTTGGATGGAGGCCGGGCCGAGTTCGTGCCCCTCATGATCGAGCTGTTTAAGGATGCCAAGGCGATCTTCAAAGACAACCCGGCCGAGTTGTTTACCAAGGGCACCGGCGGCCGGGAATTTTCGTTCTATCGCCAGCGCGGTCTCGAGGAAGCCATCCAGCACATTGGAGAGGAACTGCACAGCCAGTATCTCATCAGCTACAACCCGAACAATAAAGAAGAAGGCGGCTTCCACCAGATTCAGGTTGTGGTAGCAGGCCGCAGGGATGTGGGCCGTGTCCAGACGCGTCCGGGTTACTGGCTGGCCGCCAAGTTCAACTAGACTCGGGCCGCGGCCGTTTGCTTATTTCACCTGAGCCGGAACCGCCGGCGCGTCCGGCTTGTATCCCTCGTAGTAGCCGATCAGCCGACCCATGGTTAATACCCCGGTCCAGATCACCAGCGAGAGTACCGCGGCCGCCTTGGCCCGCGCCGGGATCTGCGGCACGCGATCGATCTCTTCGGTCTGGTTGTAGACCCTCGGCCGGAAGACCAGAGCGTGCACTCCGACCAGCGCCAGGAAGGTCATCTTGGCCCAAAAGTAGGGGTTGTGATAGTATTTTTCGGCTTCTGAACCGGCCAGCAGAGCCCCCATCGAGACCATGATCACGAACCCGACGCGCTTCCAGAGGCGCAGGCCGCTGACCACTTCGCTCACGGTATATTTGTTCAGTGCGAGGCCGAGCAGGCGCATGTCGGTCATCAGGATCATGCCGCCAAAGACCGCGATGCAGGAAAGGTGCGTCGTCATAACGATCGGGTAGACGATCGCGGATTCGCGAAGCTGTGTCAGAAAACCGAGGCTCTGAATCCATTGAAACAGCGACAAAATAGACATTCCGCTCCTCCCTAAAAGAACGCGATAAACAGCCCGCCAGCCACAACCGAGACCCACAGCGCCAGAGAGACCACGGCCACGAATTTACCGACAGCCGGCGCCGGCTCCCGCAGCGCCGCCCACCGATGCAGCGTGTAGTTATAGAGAATGGCTGCAAGCAGCGCGTACATTTTTAGCCGGAAGGAGATGTTTCTCAGATACATGTTCGGGTCCGAAGAAAAGATCAGCGGGCCGGAGATCAGCATCACCACCAAACCCACGAGCGTCCATGGCGCCAGGGACTTCGCAAGTTCCCGGGAAGGATGACGCACGAAGGCGAGCCCGAGCATTCTCAGATCGAGGATCGCAATCGTTCCGATCGAAAGCGTAAACCCCAGGATGTGGATGCATTCCAAAAGTGGGAACGACCACTCATTGTTATTGAGCGGATTGGTCGACGGATCATACGCGAACGCGATCATCGATTTCTACCTTCCTTCATGGGTGTGGATGGGGAGAAGCTGGGCGTGCAGCTTATCGAGCGGCGGTTCGATGTAGCCGATCCCCCGCCCGGCACATGCGATCGAGATCCACAACAGCAAGGAGAGGGCGGCTGCCAGCTTCGCCCTGCCGGGAATCCTGGAAGTGCGGTCCATTTCCGCCGCCTTGCTGTAAACGCTGCCGTGAAACACCAGTGCGTGCACAGCGACCAGCGCCAGCAGGGACATCTTCGTCCAAAAGAAGATGTTGTAGTAATACTCTTCGGCCTTCGAACTGGCCATCAAAATCCCGCACGTAGCCACGATCACGAATCCGACCCGTTTGGGTGTACGCAGTTGGTCCACCACATCCGCCACCCGGCGCTTGGGCATGACGACGCCCAGAAGCCGCAAGTTGACGGTCAGGATCATGGCGCCGAACACGGCAATCCCGGTCAGATGGAGCGACAGGATGATAGGGTAAACGTACCAGGAGCCGCGGAGGGCCGTCGCCCAGCCCGTCGTTTGGACCCATTGCGCAAATGCCAACAGAGACATAACCCCGGACTCTCTACACAAACGCGATGAAGATCCCGCCAAAGATGACGCCGACCCACAGCAGAAGCGAGACGCAGGCCACCGCGATGCCTAGACCTTCGGAACCACCTCCCAACGCCACCTTGCGATGGATCGTGTAGTTGAACAGGATCGCAAGGGCGAAGCAAACCATTTTAAATTGGAAAGACCGGTTTAGGTAATACATGTCGGGATCGGATGAAAACATCAGCGGACCCGAGAAGAAGATGCTCACCAGGCCGAACAAAGTCCAGGGCGCCAGGTCACTCGCCACCTCCCCCGTAGTCTGACGGCGCATTCCCCAGCCGAGCAGGCGAAAATCCACCAGCGCAATCGTGCCCACGGTGACCGCGAAGCCGACAATGTGCATACACTCCAGCGCCGGAAAAATCAGAGGCGATGCATTCAGCGGATTGGCTTCTGCGACGAACATCCTGATACCTTTATCAAAATGTAAACTTCAGCGCCACTTGTACGGGCCGCGGCGGCGCGGCTTCGACCACCTGGCCGAACAGTTTGCTGCCGATATCGCCATCCGCCGTCACCGGTCCAAGAAACTGAGCATGGTTGAAGGTGTTGAAGGAGACCCGAAACGAGCGGCGCGAGGCTGTGCCGGGCGTTCCCAAAGCGTCCGCACTGAACAGCGACCGGTTGAAGTACAACCTTCCGTTTTGGGGGTTCGAATTAAGGTTCAACCATGCGGGCGCGTTACCGGGCAAGTCCAAATGGTTGTTGACGCCGTTGGGTACGCTTCCCATCAGGGAATCGTCGCCATCCGACGAAATTGTGACCGCGAAACCGGTGCTGGCCCGGGTGATGCCCGAAATCGACCGGTCTTGAGCATCCTCCCGCCGGCCGCTGATCGATTGGTTGCGCGGGTCAAGAATCCCGGACGGCGCAAGCGCCACTGAAACTCGCGCCATGACCGTTGATTCGGGCTGCTCGATCGTCATCGGCACGATGCCCGGCTCGAGCGCCATTA
Organism: Acidobacteriota bacterium; assembly: GCA_028876805.1. Taxonomy (GTDB): domain Bacteria; phylum Acidobacteriota; class Terriglobia; order Bryobacterales; family Bryobacteraceae; genus PSRJ01. The sequence goes on from JAGWQP010000415.1 coordinate 4,576, forward strand.
GACCGGTGAAACTGTGCCCATGGAGGGCCGTGATTGCCGTGCCGGTCACTACTTCACTCGCTTGGGTGCTGCTGGTCTCCACGTGGAAATCGTTGGCCAGCACCGTGACTTGTTCGATCTTCTCGATCATCGTCAGGGTCGTGTCGGCTTGAAGCGCGCTATGGGCGTCAACCACCAGGCCTGTGAGCCTTGGCGGGCTGAACCCTTCCCTGTCGACCTTGAATTCGTACCAGCCCGCCGGCAGGCTCGGAAAGGCGAAGAATCCTTTGCCGTTGGTTGTGGTCGCCCGCTCGACACCGGTGGCGGTGTTAGTTGCGGTCAGCGTGCGGCCCGGTGTGGTGGCGCCGCTCGGATCGAGCACTGTCCCAGAAATGCTATCTGTCGTCGCAGCCCGGGGTCTTGGAAGCGTGAGGAGAATCCCATCCAAGGGAAGGACTCTTGTGGAGAGGGGCATCCCGGTACGACAAAGTTTAGCAGAGGACCCACCACCGCCCGCGGGCGGCACGGTCTTTTGCCGGTCAGTGACCGATATGTGACCCTATGTTTTCAGCGGTATTGAGTTCCGAGCGGAGGGAACCTCAGTCGCCTTCAGCGGGCTCGCAAGGTGACTTTGCGGCCCTCACAATCTTGGAGCCGTTGTTGGTCCGAGCTCCATCCCTGGCTCAATAGCAGGTTCGGGCTGCCGAGTTCCTGTCCCCAGTTTGTCACCTTCCCATCAAGTTCCTTCCCATCGATATCGAAGTGGGCGTCAGGGCTCTTCCAGCTGACGTCGGTGACGGTACGCTTGACTGTCATCGGGGAGTTTCATCTGGTTGGTCCCGAGTCATATTCGGCTTTGAACGAAATGGCGGGCGACAACCGGCATTGCCGCCAACGGCAACCCGGCAACCGCCATTCGAACACCGTGTGCGGTTCTCATGGGGTAACCTCGCCGGCATCCTCGGAGATGCTATCAACGCGGGCGGGCGAAAGTTCTCTGCAGGAGTTGGCATGCCAGGATCACCGATGTTACCGAGAGCGCTGTGCCGCCGCCCAGGAGCGCTAGCACCACGACGTCCCACAACGGACGGTGTGTGTAGAGCCACGGCAGATTGATTGAGTGCAGACCGTGGTACAGCCAGCGAGAGATCCAGGAGCGGGACGAATAGCTCCCGACCACCTGGGCGTTGCGCGGATCGATATAAACGCGCGACTCTTCCGCGTCGCTCAGCCGCACTCGCAGAACGGGCAACGGACGCTCGTGGCGCCGGTCGAGGTAGTACGCGTCGTACTCGGTGAGCGAGGTCGTCTCCGCCAGGATCGCCGGCTGGACGGCTCGCTTTACCGCATCGAGGATGCGGTTGCGGTCGAATTCCACTGCTGGACCACGTCGCATGGGGATGATTCTGGAACGGCCGGGAGCCTCGGTTGCCAGATAGACCGCTTCGCCGTCAAACGATGTTAGTTCGAGCTTCTTCACCCTGAGATTGCCGGCCTCCTCCAACGCAGCCGCCGGCAGTTTCACCGCAAAAACGTCCATCCGCACAGGCGCGCCGCGCAGCGCTCGGTTGATCGTCCCCTCGATCCTGGCGTCGTCGGAAAGGGGAAACGGATCCATGGAAAGCATTCCGCTGAAGGCCCACGTGCAGGCCAGGATTCCGAAAAAAAGCCCAAGAATCATGTGCAGCCGCTTCGGCCCGGCATAAGGAACGCGCCCGGAAGGCGCGTACATCCAGACTCCCACGACTATCCCGACGAAGGCGACTGCGGTCGCGATCCCGGAAAGCCAGATCACGATCCGGCTCCACAGCGCCCCGTTCTTGCGCAGTGGGGTGAAATAGAGCCAGTGCGGAATCGCTCCGAGGTAGGCGCCGAGGCGCGATCGACCTGTGGTGTATTGCGCGACTTCACCTGTGACTTCAGAAACGTACACCTCGTCGCCATTCGGCCACGAGTACTTCCGCAAGGGCCGAAGCGGGCTAAACGATCCGGACACCGTCCACTGGTCCGGCTCGGTCAGCGTTCCTTCAAATCGCGCCTCCCGGGCGGGCCGCCCCTCCCAGGCTGAGGCGATCTCGAGCAGCCGGTCCGGCGGGAACTCCCTCAGCCGGGTTCCGTCATCGGCATAGACGATCCGCTGGTCGCCAAACCCAAAGCGGAAACGGTAGACCGGCCGCCCATTGATCATTGCCAGATCGCCCCCCTCCGGAGGCTGCCCGATACCGAGTCGTCGGTAGGCGGCCTGTGGCGAGAGGTGCAGCTGGGAACCATCGAGCGGCGCGGCCCTCTCCAACCGGTCCGCCTCACGGATCTCCGGGTAGTCCCAATACATCATGAAGATTCCGGAGGCGAACCACCAGGTGAACAAAAGACAAAACAAAACGCCCATCCAGCGATGAATGAAGATGGCAGCTCGTTTCAACCGGACCGCGTTACGAGACACGATCCATGGTGGCACAATGCGAGCCCAGCAGCGTCGATCAGAGGCCAAACAGCTTTTCGGCATTCTCTTGATACAGCTTGTGCTTGTCGCTGTCGCTGATCGGCAGATTGTCGGTTACCTTGACTTCTTCGGGCACGTATTGATACGGATAGTCCTGCGCGTAAAGCACATGGTCGGCCCCCAACACTGATTGCGCAAACAGGATCACGGGCTGCCACGCCATGCCGCTCGTGGTGACGTAAAAGTTCTCTCGCAAATAGTCGCTCGGCTTCCTCTCCAACCGTCCGACGCGCGGGTGCCTTCCGCTGGCCACCATCGCGCGGTGCATAAAATCAACCCGAAACATCCAATACGGAAGGGCCTCGCCCAAGTGACCGGCGACCATGCGGAGTCTCGGGAAACGGTCGAAGACGCCGCTGGTGATGAGGCGCAGCATGTGCAGACCGGTCTCCACGGCGAAACCATAAATTGCCCCGGCGAGGCCGCTTTCGGCGAACGGAGCAATCATCGCAGGCGGCGGCGTAGTGGGGTGGAGGTAAATCGGCACGCCCAATGCATTGGCTGCTTCGAAGATGTCCCAGAACTTCCGATCGTCGAGGTATTCGCCGGAGGTGTGCGAGTTGATAATCGCGCCTTTTAGGCCAAGTCGACCGACGCCCCTCTCCAGTTCCTTGGCGGCGGTGGCCGGGTCTTGCGGCGCGATGGCGGCCAGACCGGCGAACCGGTCCGGGTGCCTTCGAATCGCCTCAGCCAGTTGATCATTACAGGACGCCGCGATGCCGGTCGCGGTCGCAGCATCGAAGATCTGCACACCCGGAGCCGACAAGGACAGAATCTGCTTGGCAATGCCGCTATCATCCATGTCGCGGAGGCGGCCGTCGCCCAAGTCCTGAATGCGGGCGACCAGTTGTGTCGCCTGAGAACTTTTGCCCGCGTAATGACCCCACAGACTCACGAACCCGGGATCGAGTCCCGTCGCTGCCTCCAGCAGTTGGCGGTAACGGTCCAGCAGTTCCGGCGGGGCGAAAGCCTCCTCGGCAGCAATCCGTATGCGGCTCATGGGTTGGGCGAAAACCAGAGTATCGCACGAGCCCGACGCGCTCGGGCCGCGCCGTCGAAGCCGCCCTCCAGCAGCTTCACAGCCTGGATGGATGACCGAATAAGTAGGCCTTTTAATGAGTGGAACACCGCAGAAACCAGCTGCGAAAAGTGACTGGAAGCGCCTCAGCTAACAAGCGATGGCTCCCCTTGAGGTCTGAGCCGCGACGTCGGAGGTGAGGGGGATCCGGTCACTCGCCAGGCGGCTCGCAGGCCGCGACCCCGATTCGGAGAGCTTTCGTGCCGCGGCCCGCCTTTCCATTCCGGGAAACCGTTGAATAGGGGCGGCATGGTAATGCGTTCTGGCGGCGGTCGCCGTCGATGCCGACCTGGTTCTGAACCGGCCGCTGCCGGCGGGCCGCCCGCTAGAATCCAATCGCCAAATTCCTCGACTTCTCGGCGCGTTCAGGTGCGATTCGATCCCTAACCGGCGCCGCCAACCCTGTTGGTACGCCTACCGCATCGGCATGACAAACACAGATCGCTCGCCATCGGCACTGACGTTGTTCCACTGCGGAGGATTCCCCACCAGCGGTCCGAGCGGCTTGAACAAAACTTTAGGAGTCCCGGCACTCAAGGTTGGAGTCGCCGAGATATCCACCGCCATCACCTCCCAGTCGCGGGTCAGATAGTACAATTCTTTGCCGTCCTGGCGCCAGTTGAGCATCCCTGCCGCGCCATTGTTCGAAATCCGCACAATTTTGCCCTCTGGCGGCGCATCCGGTTTGTTCCGATCAAACGGCCGCACGTAGACCTCGTTGGAATTGACGTTCGTCTCGTTGGACAAGTAGGCCACCAGCCGCTCGTCTGGGGAAAAACGGCCGCCGGCTACATCATAGTCTTCGCGCAACCAGTCGATGGCTTTACGGTCGAGGGGCTTCTCGCGAGCGCCGAGCGGCACCAACACCATCACGCCGGTGTAGAATGTCACGAAGTTCCCGTCCGCTGAGGCGTCCGTCAAGATCATAGACGCACCCGGTGTGTAGCGGAACAACAGTTCCTCTTCACCGGTTCCGTCCCAGGCCTTCCGGTAGATGCCGGCATAATTGTCGCGGGTGGACACGTAGAGAACGCTTTTGCCATCCGGCGACCAGAGCGGCGCGTTATGCGGCCAGTGGTCATGAGTCACCGCGTGACCCGAGCCGGTAGCGACATCGTATGTCCAGATATCCTGGTTCGATGTTTCGGGGTCGATCCGCATCACAGCCGCCTTGCTGCCGTCGGGGGAAAGATGCGGCTGGAGAAAAAGGCCCGGCTCTCCGACAGTCTTTACCAGCTGCCCTTGCCGATCGAATATGGTGAGCTGCCGCAGTTGCGGAGGCGGCACCGCCATCACCATCAACTGTCCGTCTCGGCTGATATCGCCGGCGGTGGCTCCTATCGAATCCGGAATGCGGAACAGAACCTTGGGTGTACCGAATACCGGAGATGGCGAAGTGCTTACGGCAACGGTCACAATACTGCGGTCCGCCGCTAGATAATAAAGTTCCTTCCCGGACCCGCTCCAGAAGCCTCCGCCGAGTGCGCCCTTGTCGGAGATCCGCCACGGGCCAACCGGGTCCGTTGGAGCGGCGATCGGATCGAATCGCCGGACATACATC
>JAGWQP010000416.1 GCA_028876805.1 Acidobacteriota bacterium
AAATAAAGGGGACGTGTCCCCACCATCCATTGTTTCACGATGAAGGAAGCGATTGTCCACCTGCGCGAGGCCGATCCGGTGATGCGGGCGATTATCGACCAGGTCGGAGCGTACCAGATCCAGTTCCGGGATCCCGATTTTGAAACACTGGTGAAGTCCATCGTTTACCAGCAATTGAGCGGACGGGTTGCCGGCGTCATCTTCGGCCGTGTCACGGACGCAGCGGGCGGGAGACTGACGCCAGAAAGCATTTTGAAGCTTCGTCCCGTACGGATGCGCGCGTTAGGGTTGTCGAACCAGAAGACGGCCTATATCCGGGATCTGGCGCGTCACGCGCGCGATGGCCGAGTGGCGTTCGAGGAACTGGCCAGGCTTCCCGATGAGGCGGTGATTGAGCGGCTGACCGAGGTGAAGGGCATCGGGGTGTGGACGGCCCACATGTTCCTGATCTTCGCCCTGCGCCGGCCGAACGTGCTGCCCACCGGCGACCTGGGAATTCGCAACGCGATTCGCAAGGCGTATGGCCTCCTAGAGCTGCCCAAACCGGCTGAAATGGAGACGCTGTCGGAGCCGTGGCGCCCCTACCGCACGGTGGCGAGCTGGTATCTCTGGCGCAGCCTCGAGCCCGACGCGAACCTCTAAGGGGCTGGATGAGACACCCGTGGGCACCTTGGGGGCTGGTCCTGTGGGCGTGCGTTGGTTACGGGCACCCCACCGAACCCCCAGCTAGCGAGTCGCTCAAAGCGCTCGAGAAACGAGCCGACCGGGGCGAGGCCGCGGCTGAGTATGCGCTGGGCAAAATGTATGTGGAAGGCCGGGTTGTTCGCGTCAACGAGGTCGAGGCTGCACGCTGGTACCGCAAGGCCGCCGAGCGAGGATACGCCGCCGCCCAAAACGCCCTTGGCTTTCTTTACGACAGCGGGCAAGGAGTGCCGGAGGACCATGTCGAAGCGGCCCGCTGGTATCGCAAGGCGGCCGACCACGGCAATGAGGAAGCGGAGTTCAATTTGGGCGCGCTCTACGATTTCGGCCAGGGCGTACCGCTCGATCATAGGGAAGCCGCTCGATGGTATCGCAAAGCCGCCCGGCGCGGGATTATCGATGCTCAGTTCAACCTGGGCGTGATGTACGAAGAAGGGCAAGGCGTCGCCCGCGATACCGCCGAGGCGGCGCGCTGGTATCGCCAGGCGGCCGAGCGCGGCCTGCCTATGGCGCAGATGGCGCTAGCCGATCTGTACGCGGGCCACCGCGGCCCCGCCCAAGATCTTGTTGAAGCCCTTCGATGGTACCGCAAGGCCGCCGAGCGGGCTTACGCGCCGGCTCTTCACGAACTCGCCCAAGCCTATGCCGCTGGGCGGGGTGTACCGGCAGACGATGTGGAGGCCTACCTGTGGATGGACCTGGCTGCTTTTCGCGCACGGGGTGCGCTGCGGGAGCAATGTTTGGCCGAGCGGGATGGCCTCGCCCGAAGGATGAGCCCTGAGCAGGTCGCCCAAGCCGAGCGCCGGGAGCTCGAGTGGAAAAAGAAATGGGCGCCGTAGCCAAACTGTGTGTGTACCACTACAGACGCCGGCAGACGCCGAGGCTCATGCCTGAATGTTTGTGATACAAGGGTATACTGGCGTGAGTGAGGCCGGACGGATTCCGGCCCCGTTACCTGGACTAACCGCAAGTTTTGGAGGAGAGCAGCAATGGCATCCAACCGTGGAGTTGCGTATATGAGCCCCGGCAAAGTCGAGGTTCAATCCATCGACTTTCCGAAGCTCACTTTGGGAAACCGGAAATGTGAGCATGGAGTGATTCTGAAAATCGTGTCCACGAACATATGCGGCAGCGATCAGCACATGGTTCGTGGACGCACCACCGCCCCCGCTGGACTCATCCTGGGCCACGAGATCACCGGCGAGATCATCGAAAAGGGAAAAGACGTCGAGTACCTGAACGTGGGCGACATCGTGTCGGTGCCATTCAACATCGCTTGCGGGCGTTGCCGGAACTGCAAGGAAGGCAAGACCGGCATTTGCCTGAACGTGAATCCGGCGCGTCCGGGCGCGGCGTACGGCTATGTGGACATGGGCGGCTGGGTGGGCGGCCAGGCAGAATACGTAATGTGCCCCTACGCCGATTTCAACCTGCTGAAGATTCCGAATCGCGACCAGGCGCTCGCCAAGATCCGTGATCTGACCCTGCTGTCGGACATCTTCCCGACCGGATACCATGGCGCTGCGACCGCCGGGGTGACCACCGGTTCGACGGTCTACGTGGCCGGCGCGGGCCCGGTGGGCCTCGCCTGCGCGGCCTCCTGCCATTTATTGGGCGCCGCGGTGGTGATCGTAGGCGACATGATCCCGGAGAGACTGGCCCAGGCCAAAAGCTTCGGATGCGAGACCATCGATCTCCGCAAAGAAGGCTCGCTCGGCGACCAGATCGCGCAGATTCTCGGCACCCCGGAAGTGGACGCGGCGGTCGACTGCGTGGGCTTTGAAGCGCGTGGCCATGGTCACGATGCGAGCGTCGAACGGCCCGCGACCGTGCTGAACTCGGTCATGATGATCACGCGCGCCGGCGGCGCGGTGGGCGTACCGGGCCTGTATGTGACCGACGATCCGGGCGGCGTCGACACGGCGGCTAAAACCGGCAATCTCAGCATCCGCATTGGTCTCGGCTGGGCGAAGTCACTGTACTTCACCACGGGGCAATGCCCCGTGATGAAGTATCACCGCGGCCTGATGATGGCGATTTTGCACAACAAGATTCAGATTGCCAAGGCCGTCAACGTCACGACGATTTCACTCGACCAGGCGCCGCAAGGCTACAAGGACTTTGACAAGGGCGCGGCCAAGAAATTCGTGATTGATCCGCACAAGATGATTTCGGCTGCTTGACCATCTCCTCTCGGTAGGAGCGGATGCAATCCGCCCTACCGCTCACTTGCCGTGACTCCGCCACCGGCCGTCCTGGACATTCGCAACCTCTCGTGCCGGATCGCGGAACGGGAGGTTCTCCACGACATCAAGCTGACCATCGAGGCGGGCGAAACGGTGGTGCTGCTTGGCCGGAGCGGCTGCGGCAAGACCACTCTGCTCAAGTGCGTCAATGGCCTGATTCCAGCGAGCCGAGGCGAGATCGTATTCCAAGGGCGTCCGGTCGCGGAGTGGGATCCGTTCCGCATGCGCCGCGCGATCGGTTATGTGATTCAGGACTTCGGCCTGTTTCCGCACTGGACCGTGGCGGCCAATGCAGGTCTGGTTCCGAAGCTGGATGGTTGGGCGGCCGATGCTCTGGAAAAGCGGGTGAACCTGGTGCTGGACGCGGTGGGTCTGCCGCCACACGAATTCGGGGCGAGGTATCCCCGCGGGCTGTCGGGCGGCCAAAAGCAGCGTGTCGGAATCGCCCGCGCGCTGGCCGCCGACCCGCCCCTGCTGCTGTTCGACGAACCATTCGGCGCGCTCGATCCGATCACCCGCTTCGAGCTGCAACGACACTTTCTCGAGTTGCGCGCCCACTTCCACAAGGCCGCGCTATTCGTCACGCACGATGTCCGGGAAGCGCTGATGCTGGCCTCGCGGATCGTCCTGATCAAAAATGGGACTGTCGATCTCGTCGCCACGCCCGGGGAATTTCTTTCCGGCGCCACCGAAGAGTCGCGGGCATTTCTAGCGAGCCTGGATGGGGGGAGGAAGAACGAATGAGTCCATTTCTCGCGCGTGAAATGCTCACCCTCTCCTTCCAGCATCTGTGGCTGGTCGTGATTGCGATCACGGTGGCGGCGGCGGTCGCGATTCCCGGAGGAGTGCTGCTGACGCGCCGGCCCGGCCTGCGGCGCAGCCTGCTGGGTTTCGCCAGCGTCATCGAGACCGTGCCCAGCCTGGCGTTGTTCGGTTTTCTGCTGCCCCTGCCGTTGCTGGGCGGCATCGGCCCCCATACCGCAATCACCGCGCTCTGCCTATACGCGCTGCTGCCGATCGTGCGCAACACCGTGGTGGGGATCACCGGAGTCGACCCCGCAGTGCGGGAAGCAGCGGTGGCCATGGGCATGACGCCGCAGCAGGTTCTCTGGCAAGTGGAGCTGCCCCTGGCGCTGCCGGCCGTTCTGGCGGGGCTGCGCATCGCGACGGTCACCACGATCGGGACCGCTACCATCGCCGCCGCCATCGGAGCCGGCGGGCTGGGGGTCTTTATCTTCGAGGGCATCGCCAGTGTGAACACGGCCATGATTCTGGCCGGAGCCATCCCCGCCGCGGCGATGGCGTTGGTCGCTGATGAAGGATTGGAATGGATCGAGCGAAAATTTTCGCGCGTCTGAGTGCGCTCGTGCTGGGTGTCTGTCTAGCGGGCTGCTCGCGGCAGACGCCTATCGTGGTCGGCTCGAAAAACTTCACCGAGCAAGTGTTGTTGGGTGAGATTCTAGCGCAGCAGATCGAGCGGCGCCTGGGCGTCCCAGTCGAGCGTAAGCTCGATCTCGGAGGCACGCTGCTGGCGCACGAGGCCTTGGTGGCGGGCGCGATCGATGTTTACCCAGAATACACGGGCACCGCGCTCACCACGGTCTTGAAGCAACCCGGGCGGCGAGATCCCCAAGCCGTGTTCGAAGCGGTGCGCGACGCCTACCGCCACCAATGGCAACTCGACTGGATTCCCCCGTTTGGCTTTAATAACACGTTCGCCATAATCGTACGGCGCGATGAAAAACTGACGACGCTCTCGGAGGCAGCAAAATCGCACTCCTGGCGTTTGGGCGTGGGATACGAGTTTCGCCAGCGTCCGGACGGGCTTGACGGCATGCTCAAAACCTACAACCTCCGACTGAGCGGCGATCCTGTCACGATGGATCTGGGCCTGCTCTATTCTGCGCTCGATGGCCGCAAGGTGGATATGATTGCGGCCAACTCCACAGACGGCCTGATCGCCCTGCGCGATGTCGCGGTGCTAGAGGACGACCGCCGCTACTTCCCGCCTTACCAGTGTGCCGCGGTCGTTCGTCGAGCCACGCTCGCGCGGTATCCGGGCCTAGGTGCTGCGCTCCGAGAACTCTCCGACCGCCTGCCGGATCCGACGATGCGGAGACTCAATTACGAAGTGGATGGCGAGCATCATCCGGCGGCGCAAGTGGCGGGAGAGTTTCTGCGCAGCCTCCCCCGACGGTAGGGGGTTCCGATCCCGAAGTCGGTGAAGTGAATATTGTGATCCCGATGGACTGTTTGCAGGGATCACGAACGCGATTCCGAATCAATCCCGTGGTTAAGACTAACCGTGACGACAAATCAGAGCCCAGCCGGGCGACTGGCACCAGAAAGTAGGAAGCTCGCATCCTCCCGGGATGGGGCAAGGTCTGGTTGCCGAGATCCGCGGAGCAACTTTGGCGCGATGGCTCAGCCAACTTGGCCCGTCGAACGAGCGCAGCGGGATCTCTCGTCGCGATGCGAATTTGGCCGAAAAGCCGGACCCATCACGCACTCCAGTCGATGCCAATACTGAGTACCCCGAGTGATCTTCTCTGCTTGTGGCCAAGATCGCCCCGCAAACGGCTGACCCCGCCGATTACGTCGCCGTCATTCGGAATGTGAATACTCCAGCTAGGCGAGCGGCCCTCCCAGCTCTGACGTCGGCCCGCGTCGATACAATAGAAATTTCGGTTGCACCCAGTGGTATGGGTCTAGGGAGACTGCTCAAATCCAGCCGCGCGCTGCTGTGGGTGGGCTTTGGCGGCTTGCTCGCGATCGTCCTACTCATGGCGTGGGAAGGGTCGCGAGTGGTGGGCGTCATCGAAGGGTAGGGCAACCGCCTGCGCGCCACCTACCAACAGAGGGACGAACTGCTCGACGGCATCCGCTTCGCGCTTTCGGAATCGGCCAGCGATATTCGCGATTATCTTGCCGACCGGAACGTCTCGGCGGTGGCCCAGCGACGGATCGACCTCCAGAAACTTCGTAGCCGGATCGCCGATGCGGTCGCCCGGTACGGCCGCGATCTACCGCCCGACGAAGCGGCCTTATGGTCGCAGCTGACACGGGACATCGAAGCGTACTGGAATGCACTGGAGCCTTCGTTCCACTGGGACACACAGACCCGCCGGCGGAGGGCCGAGGACTTTCTGAATGACGAGGTGATCCCACGCCACGGCGCGCTTCTCGGGCTTACCTCGACCATCGACCGCGTCAACCGGCGCAATCTCCAGCAGTCCAACCGAAGGATCGCGCAACTGTATGCCCAGTTCCGCACGGAGATGGCGCTCGCGGCACTGGTCGCGTTCTTGCTGGGGTCGTTGCTGGCCTTCTTCACTATAGGGAAGGTTCTTGGGCTGGAGCGTGCTTCGGAAACGCAGCTGGGCGAGGTCAGCCGCGCCCGCCTGGAATTGCGGCGCTTCTCCCACCGGCTGGTCGAGGTGCAAGAGCAAGAACGGGGGCGCGTGGCGCGAGAGCTCCACGACGAAGTCGGCCAGGCGATCTCCGCGGTGCTCGTGGAACTCGGCCGCCTGGAAAAAGAACTGCCTGCGATCGTGACCTGGAAGACAGCTATGACCTACTCACGCCCCGCGAGCGCGAAATCCTGCAGCTCATCGCCGAGGGCAAA
>JAGWQP010000417.1 GCA_028876805.1 Acidobacteriota bacterium
CTAAGCAGCTACGGTTAGCGCGCGCTCACTTCCGCCTGTTCCATGCGCGCCACCTCAACCGCATGGCGTTTCAGGTCGGCCGGGAGAATCGTCACCAAGTCTTTTTCCATATCCTCACCGGTCGAAATTAGGTACTCGAGGTGCAAAGCGGCGATGCGCGCGCACCAGGGATCGTCCATCTCGCGTCCGGTCTCGCGGCTCACGCGCACCAGCTCGGCGTGCGGCAGAGCGATGGTCTTTGCGGTTGGCGTGCCGTTTTCATCGACCAGGATGAACTTCACGTCCACGGTATCAGCGTGGCGAATCGAGGTCGCGGTCTGCAGCCACTTAAACAGGACCTGGAACTTTCGGCCAAAGGGATCGGGCCCGGCTTCGAACTGTCGAAAATTGAACATCCAAGGATATCCTAAACCATGCGAGTTCGCCGAATTGACGGGACTGCACTTCGCCGCCTGGAGTCGCGCGAAATCTGAGATCCAGCCTGCGAAATCGAGGGGCGCCTGGGGGTCGGAAACTGGGTCGCTGGCATGGATTAGGCCCTTGCCGGGTCGGCTTTTTCCGCATCCAGGCCGAGTTCGGAGAACGCGGCCTTCGCCTTCTTGGGGTCGAATTTGCCATCGCGCGCCAGCCGCGACAACGCGGTGGCGGCGATCGACTCGGCGTTGATCTCGAAGTGACGGCGGAGGTGTTGGCGGTTGTCGCTGCGCCCGAAACCGTCGGTCCCGAGCGTCTCCATGCGGCCTTCAAGCCAAGGAGCAATCTGGTCCGCCACCACCTTCATATAGTCAGTGGCGGCGACGATCGGCCCTTGGGCTCCTGCGAGAGCCTTGACCACGTACGGTTTCTGCGCGGGCTGGTCCGGATGCAGCCGGTTCCATCGCTCCGTTCGCAAGGCATCGCGGCGCAGTTCGTTGTAGCTGGTCACGCTCCAGACGTCGGCGGGCACGTTATATTTGTCCGCCATCAGCTTCTGTGCGCGCAAGGCTTCATTCAAGATCGGACCACTGCCGAAGAGCTGCACCTTGGCCTTCGCCTGCTCAGAGGCCTGATACCGATAGATGCCCTTCAGGATACCTTCCGGATTCAAGTCTTTGGGCATCGGCGGCATGGCGTAGGTCTCGTTGTAAAGCGTCAGGTAGTAGAAACGGTCCTCCTGCTCTTTGTACATGCGCCGGATGCCGTCCTGCACAATGACGGCAATCTCGTAGGCATAGGCAGGATCGTATGCGGCGCAGGTTGGCACCGCGCTCGCCAGCACCAGGCTGTGGCCGTCCTGGTGCTGCAGCCCTTCGCCGGAGAGTGTCGTCCGTCCGGCCGTGCCGCCACACAAAAAGCCCTTGCCGCGCGCATCGGCGAATGCCCAGATCAAGTCTCCTACGCGCTGGAACCCGAACATGGAGTAGTAAATGAAAAACGGAATCATCTCCACCCGGTAATTCACATAGGCCAGACCCGCGGCTGTGAACGAGGCCATTGATCCTGCCTCGGTAATTCCCTCTTCGAGAATCTGTCCGTCCTTGGATTCCTTGTAGTACAGGAACATCTCCGCATCGTGCGGTTGGTAAAGTTGCCCCTGGCTGGCATAGATGCCGAACTGGCGGAACAGCGATTCCATGCCGAAGGTTCGAGCTTCGTCGGGAATGATGGGCACCACGCGCCTGCCGATGTCCGGGTGCTTCATCAGGAGAGTCAACACGCGGACCATCGCCATGGTGCTGGAGACCTCCCGCCCGTTGGTTCCCTCCAAAGGCTCCTTCAAATAATCGAGCGGCGGTGCTTCAAGCGCGCCCGGCGGAACCACACGCTTGGGCAAGTATCCGCCCAAGAGACGGCGTCGTTCGTGCAGGTAGGCCATTTCCGGGCTGTCGTTGGGCGGCCGGAAAAATGCGGCGTTGTGGGCGGCCTCCTCCGGGATCGGAATTTCGAACCGCGAGCGGAAGTTCGCGATTTCCTGCTCGTTCAGCTTCTTCTGCTGGTGCGAGATGTTGCGCCCCTCTCCGGCTTCGCCCAGCCCGTAGCCTTTGATGGTATGGGCCAGGATCACGGTGGGTTGGCCGGTCGATTCGATCGCCGCGAGGTAGGCGTTGTAGACCTTTTTCGGATCATGCCCGCCGCGGCGGAGGCGCATCAGATCGTCGTCGCTCAAGTGCGATACCAAGTCGAGCAGTTCCGGGTACTTTCCGAAGAAGTTCTTGCGAATGTAAGCGCCGTCTTTGGTGATGTAAGTTTGATACTCGCCATCGACCGCCTCACCCATACGCTTCTCCAATAGCCCAGTCGTGTCGCGCGCCAGCAACTCGTCCCAATCGCCGCCCCAGATCACTTTGATCACGTTCCAACCGGCGCCGCGAAACGCCGCTTCGAGTTCCTGGATGACTTTTCCGTTGCCGCGCACCGGCCCATCCAGCCGTTGGAGATTGCAGTTGATCACGAAGATCAGGTTGTCCAACCTCTCGCGCGCGGCGAGCGTGATCGACCCCATCGATTCCGGCTCATCCATCTCGCCATCGCCCAGAAATGCCCAAATATGGCGGGGCGTGGCCGGGATCAGCCCCCGGTTCTCCATGTACCGCATGAACCGCGCCTGATAGATCGCATTGATCGGCGCGATTCCCATCGAAACGGTTGGGAATCTCCAGAAATCCGGCATCAGCCACGGATGCGGGTACGAGGACAGACCCGGATGCTCTCTCAACTCGTGGCGAAAATTCTTCAGGTGCTGTTCGGTCAGGCGGCCTTCCAAAAAAGCCCGGGCATAGACACCGGGCGAGGCATGGCCCTGAAAATACACCAGATCGCCCGGTTGGTCGCCATAGCTCGCATGGAAAAAATGGTTGAACCCCACCTCGAGCAGCGTGGCGAGCGAAGCGTAGGTCGAAATGTGACCGCCGATACCGGCATCGTACTTGTTTTGCCGCACCACCATGGCCATGGCATTCCAGCGGATCAGGCTCTTGATCCGCCGCTCGATGGCGCGGTCGCCCGGATAAGCCACTTCTTGCTCGGCTCGTATGGTATTGATATACGGCGTGTTTAGCAGATTGGGCAGATTCGCGCCGCTGAGGCGCGCGCGGTCGCTGAGCTGTTCGAGCAGGAAAGCAGCGCGGTCCGGGCCGGCTTCGTCCAAAACCTGATCCAGGGCTTCGACCCACTCCGCGGTTTCCTGGGGATCCAGATCTACAAACCTCTCGTCGAGTCTCTGGTGCATGTGTCGTCCTATTATATCGTTGCGGGTAAAATAAGGCTCGTAGTGAGGCTTGGACACGTTATGGAAAGCCGCGAAGCCGTTCGCCAGCACAGGGCGGCCGCGGGCAAAGATTTGCCGGACGGCGGCCTCGACTTCCCCCCCATCCCGGAAGCGAGGACGGTTCGACGGGTCGCGCGTCACGTCCCGACGGCGGGCGCGGGCATGCTGCTCAGCGGCGAAACCAATTTCGCTATGGCGGGCCTCAGCCCGCGCCTAATTCGTCAAGGGCGGACGATTCCCAACAATCGCACCGCAGTCGAACGAGCAGCCGCACTCCGTGAGTCTGCGACCGAACGCTCGGCGGACCCGGCGGCCGCGCCCGCAGGGTTCGATTCCGGGCTCTTCACCCGCCTCCATGGCCAACCGGTCAGGCGCCTCGAAACGCTCGAGATGCTGGAGGAGCACGAATTTGACGCATCGCGGGCAGCCCTTTTGTATCTAAGGCTGCAGGCTCTGGTACCGGTCGCCACATGGCGAAGGGAGAGCCCCGACAAACGGCGCGTTAAGGAAGCCGATTGTCGTATTACAGTAGGTAATTTGGGAGGAATGAGCGATGGTCACCTGTCCGGTATGCGAGGGAGCACTCGATCTCGATGAAGAAGACGTCGACGAGGGCGACACCATCAGTTGTGACGAATGTGGCGCGGACTTGCGAGTCGTTGGCACGGCTCCTTTGGAGGTCGAGTCTGCGGATCACAACGAGGAGGAAGAGGAAGAGGAGGATTCCTATCTCGAAGAGGAGGAGGAGGACGAGGAGGACGAGGAGGACTGGAAGTAGGTCGAAACTGGCCATGCGGCAGCTCCGTCTAAATCTTCCAGAGGGTCTTATGATCCGCACCTTCCTGGCGTTGGTTTTGATCGCCTGCGTACCGTTGGCCGTCGCCCAGAAGAAAAACAAAGGCGACGATCAGGGCAACACGCGGGCCGTACAAGGCATGGTGACTTCTCCGGAAGACACCCCGGTCGACGGAGCCGTGGTGCAGTTAAAGAACACCAAGACGCTGCAGATCCGCTCGTTCATCACCAAGCAAGACGGCCTCTACTATTTTCATGGTCTGAGTACGGACATCGACTACGAGCTGAAGGCTGACTACCAGGGGGCATCCAGCCCGTCCAAGACGCTGAGTTCGTTCGATAGCCGGAAAGAGGCCGTCATGAATCTCAAGCTGAACAAGAAGTAGAATCGAATCGCTCCTTTTTCGGGCGGGATCACGATTTCGCTTTCAATCTTCTGATTTCTTCCAACCGTTGGGCGATGCGCCGTTCAAGGCCGCGGTCCGTCGGAAAGTAATATTGGCGCCCGGCCAGCGAGGGAGGCAGACACTCCATGCCGGCGATGGCATCGGCGAACTGGTGTGCATGCTGATAGCCTGCGCCATATCCCCAAGCTTTCATGTCCCGGGTGGGCGCGTTGCGCAACTGCATCGGCACCGGCTCGGCAATTGTCTTCTCCACATCCTCGTGGACCGCGTTCATGGCTTGATAGGAGGCATCCGACTTGGATGCCACGCACAGATAGATCGCCGCCTGCGCCAGGGCCAAGTCGCCTTCCGGAATCCCCAGAAAATGCACGGCCTGCATAGCGGCCACCGCCTGTTCGAGGGCGCGCGGATCGGCCAAGCCGACGTCCTCGATAGCCATGCGGATCAGACGCCGCGCGATGTAGAGTCGGTCCTCGCCGGCCTCAAGCATACGCGTCAACCAATACAAGGACGCGTCCACATCGCTCGAACGCACGGATTTGTGCAGCGCTGAGATCAGGTTGTAGTGTTCCTCGCCGCCCTTGTCGTAGAGGAGCACTTTGCGCTGCATGGCGTCCTCGACCGCCTGTTCGCTCAGCACGCCGCCGGACGCCGCCGCCGCCGCCTCCACCGTATTGTAGGCCTGACGCCCGTCCCCGTTAGAATGAATCGCGACCTGTTCCAGCAGTTCGTTGGAGGCCTCCAGTCCGATCACCGGTAAGGCGCGCTTCAACAGCGTCACGATCTCCGGCACCGTCAGAGGGCGCAGTCGATAGACTCGCGAGCGCGAAAGCAAAGCCGAGATCACCTCAAACGAGGGGTTCTCGGTGGTGGCACCGATCAGGATGATATCGCCGCGCTCGACGTACGGCAAAAACGCGTCCTGTTGCGCCTTGTTGAAGCGGTGAATCTCGTCGACAAACAGGATCGTGCGGCGTCCGAGGTGGCGGAAGCGCTCGGCGTCAGCCATCACGGCTTTGATTTCCTTGATGCCGCTCAGCACGGCACTGAACGACAAGAATTCCGAGCGGGTGACGCGCGCGATCAGGCGCGCGAGCGTAGTCTTGCCGACGCCCGGTGGACCCCACAAAATGATCGAAGTCAGCTCGTCGCGCTCGATCTGCCGCCGCAGCGGCTTGCCCGGGCCGAGAATATGTTCCTGTCCGACGTAGTCCTCCAGCCGCTCCGGCCGCATGCGATCGGCCAGCGGGCGTTTGCTGTCGTCGGCGGGCGCGGTGGTGTCAAACAGGCTCACGATCGCTCGGCCCTCTGCCGCCGCGCTTCGTAAAGAAGAATTCCGGCCGCCACCGCGACGTTCAGCGATTCCACGCCCACGGTGGGTATCGCCACTTCGAGCGCCGCCGAGCGGAGCGCCGTTCCCACGCCGCGTGCCTCGTTGCCGACGATCAGGGCGCACCGGGCGGTGAAGTCGGTCTCCGCCAGCGACCGCACGCCGCTGCGCGCCGGAACCCCAGCGTACAGGTCCACTCGGTTCTGCTCTAAGGCCGCGCGGGCGAGCGTCGCGTCCACACCATAGAGAAAGGGCACGCGGAACAGCGACCCGGCCGAGGCGCGCAGGGCTTTGGGATTGTACGGGCTGGCGGAACCCTTGAGAAAAACCACGCCGGTCGAGCCGAAGGCTTCGGCAGCGCGTACGATGGTGCCGCAGTTGCCGGGGTCCTGCAACCCGTCTAGTACCACGACCAGCGGGCAGCCGCGGAACAAGTGTTCCAGCTTCCAGGCGGGCGGCTTCACCAAAGCCAGAACACCTTGACTGCTTTCAGTCCCAGAGACGCGCTCGACGAGCGCGTCAGGCGCAATCACGATTTTGACTCCCCGCAGTCCCCGCACGTGCCGTTCCGCGGCGCAGCGGACCGATTCGCCGGCCAGGACAACCTTGACTTCGCAGTCGCTCCGCAAGGCCTCTTTCAGCAAGTGGAAGGTTTCGGCCACGCACCAGCCGGCGGGGGTCAGCCCTCCCCGCACGAAGGCCCGCTGCACTTGCTTGAGGAGCGGATTGGCGGCGCTTGTGATCGTTTCCGGCTTCACCGTCTTACAATTAAGTTTGGACGATTCAGAATACCGCAGATGAAACGCTGGTTTTGGAGCGCGGGCGCGGTCGTCGTCGTGGCGCCCCTCATCTATATCGCATACGTCGCGCGGCGCATCGAACTGCAGTCCACTCGCGATGAGGCGCGGCCGGCCGACGTCATTCTGGTGCTGGGAGCGGCCGAATATCGGGGGCGCCCCTCTCCGGTGTTGAAAGCGCGTCTCGATCATGCACTGGAACTCTATTTTCGCAGGCTGGCGCCGCGAATCATGACCACCGGCGGCGCAGGCGGCGATCCGGTATTCACGGAAGGGGCCGTGGGGCGATCCTATCTGGCCAGCCACGGCATCCCAGCTGAAGCAATCATTGTCGAGAACGAAGGCGAGACCACGGTGCATTCCATCGCGCTCGCCGGGGAGATCCTCCGCCGCATGGGCCTGCGCTCGGTGATCGTGGTGAGCGACGGCTATCACATTTACCGCGTCAAGAAGATGCTTCAGTTCCGTGGCGTGGCGGTCTTCGGCTCGCCGAGGAGGGACCTGTATCCCGACCCCCTGCGCGAGCGGTGGAATTACATCAAACAGGCGATCGGCTACATCTTGTGGCGGGCAGGAGTCCCGGTGTGACCGACAGAGTCACAAAGCCAAAGGTCAAAGAGTGGAACGTCAAAAGTGATTCGGAGCGCTTTGCCTGCCATTCGAGCCGGGTCCTATCAAACAGGGCGCCGAGCGCGCCATGCTCGGCTTTTTCTTAAGGGGTTTTGTCAAGCTGCTGCTTGGCCCAAACCCGTTGCGGGTTCAAGGTCACCGATTTGGCAAACGCCTGCCGCGCGTCGGCGTCTTTATTCTGCTTACGCAACGCAAGGCCGAGCCAGAGGAAGGCTTCGGCGTCTTTGGGATCGAGCGTGATGGCTTGGCGGAAATCGGCAATCGCCAGGTCAAGTCCGCCCCCGAGCGCTGCCGGTAAATAGTAGTTGCCGACCCCGCGCGCCAGGTACACCGCGGCCGATTTCGGGTCGAGCACAATAGCTTTGTCGATGGCATCTTTGGCACGCTTGCCGTAGCTCAGGCCGGCGAGCACGTTGGCCGGAACCACCTGCCCGCACAGCGTTCCGAGCACTCGGTAGAACTCCGCCGTGTTGGGCTTGAGCGCCACCGCCTGCTCGGCGGCCCTCACGCCCCGCACGGCAGCCTGCTCCGCCAGTTTCCGGTCGCGGAGCTCGAGAGCCACCTCCGCCAGGTAGGAAGACACGAGAGCCGAGCGGTACTGCGCATCAGCGTCTTTGGGCGCCTTTTCTGCGGCGGCTGCGGATTCCTCCGCCATCCTCTGAAGCTCTGTCCGGTCCTGCCGGTCGCGCGCCGACTCCAGCCCGGGTGGTGCAACCGCCAGAAAAACTGCCACCACAATCGGTCCCATAAACTCTCACAGCGCCGCGACTTTCCGTTGTACCAGCAAAAAGTACAGGCCGAGTAGAACCAGCAAGAGGCCGTTCACGGCCAGCACCACAGGCGCGGTAAACATTGGGACGAGCCACCCGGTCACCAGGTTTCCCATCGGCATGCCTCCGCGGAAGGCCGCATTGTAAATGCTGATGACGCGGCCGCGCATTTCGTTGGCCGTGATGATCTGCACCAGCGAGAGCACATTGGTGAAGACCGCCATCAACGAAATGCCGCTCAAGAAGAGCAGCATGCAACTCAAGACCACGGATTGGGAAAGGGCGAAACCGGAAATCCCCCCGCCCAGCACCACCAGCATGGTCAACGCCAGCCTCCCCTTATTCCGGATGTTGCCCAGGAAGGCGACCCCCAAGGCTCCTGCCACAGCCCCGCTGCCCGAAGCGCAAAGGAAGAGAGTGAACGTCCCGGGCCCGCCCCGAAAGACTTCCCTGGCAAACCAGGGCAGGAACGTGGTCATCGGGATACCGAGCGCGGTCACGCAAAACCCCAGCACAATCAGCCCTTCCATGGCGCCCTGGTGGCGGATGAACTTGAACCCTTTCTTCATGCTCGCAAATATGGATTCGCCGGTTTTTTCCGGCAGGTAACGCGTATTTAAAATGGTGAGCGAAAGGATCGGAGCCAGGAACGAAAGCCCGTTCAAACCGAAGCACCAGACGGCGCCGAGATTGTCCAGCGCCAGGCCGCCGATCGCCGGTCCCAGCACGCGCGCCACGTTGAACTGAATGGAGTTCAGGGCGATTGCGTTCGGCATGTCTTCCTTGCTCACCAGGCTGGGGATGAGCGCTGCGTAAGCCGGCCCTCCGAACGACTGCGCCAGGCCAACCACGAACGAGAGAAACAGAATTTCCCAAATCCGCACGGCTCCTACGAGGATCAGAGCGGTCAGGATGAAGGCCGAACTCATCTGCACGTATTGAGACATGAGCAGCACTTTCCTCCGCTCGACGCGGTCGGCCACGACGCCCCCGATCAAGGAGAAAAAAAAGATGGGAATTCCCGCGAGAAACGCATCCAGCCCCAAATAAAACGGCGACTTCGAGATGTCCAAAACCAGCCAGGCCTGCGCCAGATTCTGCATCCAGGTGCCGATGCTCGAAATGCAGGCGCCCGTAAACATTAGGCGGAAATCACGATAGTGAAAGGCTTTGAAGACCCGCCGGAGCACATTGGGGGTGATGGTGGACGGTGATCCCATGAATCCAAAGCTGAGAGGTGCCAGTTGGATTGTAGCAATTTCTGCGCTTATTTCGGAGACCGCCGCAGGATGACATGGACGGCGCGGTCGCCGTCCTCGGTGGCAACGTAACGCACGGTCACCTGGGAACCGGCTCGCGGACGGCCGCCCTCGAAGCGCGTTTCGGTGGTGACGAGGAAGGTTTTCGTGGAGGAATTCTTGCCCAGAACCATGCGGTTTACCGTCAGGCTGGTGTCGTCAATCGAAGTCACCGTCCCGGTGAAAAACTGGTCTCGGGCTTTGGCCTGGGTGGCCTGGGCCGGCTTTTGCGGGAAGGAGGGTGTAGTGGCGCTACTTGCGAAAAACGCGAGCAGGATGCCCGAGGAGATAAACCGCATCATTTCAGAATAGTACTGGCCGATGAATGCCATCTAAAGACAGAATTAAAGTTCGTTCATGATCGGCTGTCCGACGATGTCCTGGGGCTCCGGGTGGGCGTCGCCGATCGGCAGTTCGATGCGGAAACGGGTGCCTTCGCC
>JAGWQP010000418.1 GCA_028876805.1 Acidobacteriota bacterium
AATCGAGGTCCGTCGCCGACGATTCGGCTGCCCGCGATCGTAACGAACGCCCCGCGGTATCATGGGTTCGATGAAGCTAGCCGCGGGGATTCGCGATGCCGGATATCCTCTGAAACTCGAACTGGCAGTCGAGTTGGTTCGCGGTTCTATCAATGCACGTTTCTGGGGCACCGGCGGCGATCGGCGGCGCCTCGCGAAAATCGCGGCCTGCGAAGCAGAATTCGGTAACTGACGAGTGCCGGTCTTTCAAAAGGAGATTCGCCTCGCGACCCGCGGCCGCTGTGACGTCGTCGACATAACCCGGGACGTGGCGGGCATTGTGGCCGCCAGCGGCATTGAAACCGGAGTCGTCAATGTCTCCGGCGTCGGTTCGACCCTTGGCATTACCACGCTGGAATTTGAACCAGGCTGTGTGGCTGACCTCAAGCGAGCCTTGGATCAGATCGCTCCCCCTAATCCCCACTATGCTCACAATGCGCGATGGGGCGACCAGAATGGCTATGCGCATTTGCGCAGTGCGCTGGTCGGTACGGCCAGAAGCTACCCGGTTGCGAGCGGCAAGATCGCCATCGGCACCTGGCAGCAAATCGTGTTGTGCGATTTCGACGACCGCTCGCGCCAGCGGGAGGTGGTCGTCACCGTCGTGGGGGAGCAGTCGCGGATGTGAAATACGGGTGCGGCTCCGGAACGGCGGCGCCGTCCTTGCGTGGATCGGACGCTCCGTACTTCACCTTGGTCGCTGAATCGTACATCACTGCCTGACCGCCGCCCATCGTATCGGAGAAGTCCCCCACAACTTTCAGCTTATGGCCGCGCGCCTCGAGTCCCTTCCGCACGTCCGCTGAAACCCGGTTTTCGATCGAAACGTCACAGCCGCCCATTGTCACCTTCCGGAAGCGCGGAGTTTCCATCGCCAGTTGGATATTCATGTCCTGGTCCGCCACCCCGGAGACGAACTGCGCATGCGCCTGCGCCTGGTTGAGCCCTCCCATGATTCCGAATCCGATGTGCAGGTTTCCTTTCTCCATGAACGCCGGGATGATCGTGTGGAAGGGGCGCTTGCGCGAGGCGAGCGCGTTAGGGTGCTCAGGGTCAAGTGTGAACAGGCCGCCCCGGTTGTGCAAGGCAAACCCGTAGTCGTCCACCACCACGGCCGACCCGAAGTCCGCATATAAGCTCTGGATCAGCGAAACGATGTTTCCGTCCCGGTCCACCACGGAAAGGTAAATCGTGTCGCCTGCGGCCGCAAGCGGGGTGCCCGGCGGCACCTCACAATTGGCCTGGGCCGGGTCAATGAGCTTCGCTCGCTCCCGCGCATAGCCCAGGGAAAGCATCCCGTCCAAAGGCACCTTGGCAAATCGAGGATCCGCCACATAGCGCCGGAGATCAGCGTACGCCAGTTTCTGCGCCTCGATCTGGATGTGCAGTTCGTCCACGCTGCGCGAACGATAATCATGCATCGGAAACTGAGCGAATAGGTTCAGCATCTCGAGAGCGGCGACTCCTTGGCTATTGGGAGGCATCTCATAGACCCTCCATCCCCGGTATTCAGTGGATACTGGCTGCACCCATTCGGCGGAGAATTCACTTAGGTCGGCGGCGGCCATCTTCCCGCCCAGCCGGGCGCTCGTTTTCAAGATGGCGCGCGCGATCGGACCGCGATAGAAGGCCTCCTCTCCCTGGGTCGAGATCAGCTTCAGCGCGGAGCCGAGTTGCGGGTCGTGAAACATCTCGCCCAGCTTCGGTGCGACGCCATCACGCAAGAAGACCCGGCGCGCGTTTTCGTCCTTAGACAACTTGCCGGTGGTGAGACTCCATTGTTCCTGGATCAGCTCGGTGAGCGGAAAGCCATGGTCGGCATAATAGATGGCCGGCTGAAACAGTTCTGCCCACGGCAGTCTGCCAAAGCGCCCGTAGAGCTTCGCCCACCCATCCACTGCCCCTGGCACAGTGACCGACTGAATTCCCACCTGCGGCATGGAGTGGTTGCCGAGCGATTTCAGGAACTCGATGGTGAGCTCTTTGGGAGCCCACCCGCTGGCATTGAGACCGGTCAGTTTGCCCGTCCCGGCGTCCCAATAGATGGCGAACAGGTCGCCGCCGATGCCGTTCATCATCGGCTCTACGACACCGAGCGTCGCGTTGGCTGCGATCGCAGCGTCGACGGCCGAACCGCCTCGCGCCAGAATCTGCGCGCCGGCTTGCGACGCCAGCGTCTGGCTGGTCGCGACGATGCCCCGGTCGGAGATCACCATGGACCGCGCCTGGGCCCGGTCTTGGGCCAGCGCGGCCGTTGTCAAAGCGAAAAACAGCAGGATGCGCATAGGTGGATTTTGACGCGGTACTGACGCCATCGCCAGCCCATTTTCAACAAACTCCTTTCGGTATTCACTCCCCGGCTAGAAGACGCCGTCTTTCAGACGCACCATGTCAGGCGATCATATCAATTGCCAACAGGCCGCGCAGCCGTACTTGTTACAATGAGGGCTCAAACACTCATGCTCGATCGACGCATCCAGGAACTGGAATCTGGTTCCCTAGCGCGAATCCGATCTGCGCGCTCCCCCGACGATCTGGAGGCCATACGCGTGGAACTGTTTGGCCGCAGAGATGGCGCTTTCACGCTCATTGGCAAGGAGATGGGGCGGCTGAAACCGGATGAGCGCAGGCGCATCGGTCTACTGCTCAACGCCGCCAAACGAAATTTGGAAGAGGCGCTGGATTTGAAGAAGCGCCAGTTTGCCGATGCTGAGCTAAGTGCCCGCCTGGACGCCGAGTGGATCGACCTCACACTGCCAGCGCCCGGGCCTCGCCGCGGCCATCTGCATCCCATGACCCAAATCCAGCGCGAGCTGGAAGAACTCTTCGTGTCTCTCGGATTCACTGTGCTCGACGGTCCTGAGGTGGAAACCGAATATCACAACTTCGATGCGCTCAATATCCCCGCCACGCACCCCGCGCGCGACGCCCAGGACACATTCTGGCTGGAAAACGGCCTTCTTCTGCGCACGCATACCTCGCCCGTGCAGGTGCGCGGCATGGAAAAACTCGGGCCGCCGCTGCGCATGATCGCGCCCGGCCGCGCCTTCCGGAATGAAACCGTCGACGCCTCGCACGAACACACCTTCTATCAACTCGAGGGCATGATGGTGGATCGCGATGTATCCGTGGCGCACCTGTTGTATTTCATGCGGACGCTGCTGGCTGCCATCTTTAAGCGCGAAGTGGAGGTCCGCCTGCGGCCGGGATACTTCCCGTTTGTCGAACCGGGTTTCGAGCTGGACATCCGGTGCGTGATCTGCGGCGGTACCGGGTGCGCGGTCTGCAAGCAGAACGGCTGGGTCGAGTTGCTGCCGTGCGGTTTGGTGCACCCCAACGTCCTAAGTATGAGCGGCATCGATCCGGAACAGTGGAACGGCTTCGCCTTCGGCCTGGGCCTCACCCGCCTGGCCATGATGCGCCACGCCATTGACGACATTCGCCTCCTGCAGGGAAATGATCTCCGATTCTTGGAGCAGTTTTAGCTTTGAAGTTTTCTTACAACTGGATTCGCGAATTCGTGGAGGGTCTTAATTGCGCCCCCAGCGCACTCGAGAAGCTCATCACGATGAAAACCGCCGAATGCGAGCGCATCGAATTGGCCGGTGCATTGCTAGACCGCGCCTGCGCGGCCCGCATCGAAGCAGTCGAGCCGATCGACAACAGTGTCAACGTAAAGGCGGTGGTGGATGCCGGCCGCTACGGCCGCAAGACGGTGGTTTCGGGCGCTCCCAACTGCCGCGCCGGCTTGATCACCGTCTATGTGCCCGTAGCCAAAAAGAAGATTCACGGCGTCGAAAGCGACGGCATGCTCGCCAGCGGCTTCGAACTCGGCATCAACCGCGATCATTCTGGGCTTCTCGAAGTGGACCTTCAGGAAGGCACAGCCCTCGCCGGCTGCGTCCCCGACAGCATCATCGAAATCGATAACAAGTCCATCACCCATCGCCCCGACCTGTGGGGCCATCTGGGCATGGCGCGCGAAGTCGCCGCGATTCTGGGCGATCGGCTCCGAGATCCGGTACGGATGGACTTGTTGCCTCGCGGCGCGCCTGCCATCAAGGTTCAGATTGAAGATTTTGACCGTTGCCCGCGCTACAGTGCGCTGGTCTGTGAAAACGTCACCGTCCGGCCGGCGCCGCTCTGGCTGCAGTACCGGCTCTCCGCCATCGGGCTGAACCCCATCAACAACATCGTCGACGTGACCAATTACGTGATGTCAGAACTGGCGCAGCCCATGCATGCGTTTGATGCGGACCTGCTTCAGGGCGACACAATCTTCATCCGGCCCGCCAATCCCGCCGAGCGCTTCCGAGCCCTGAATGAACAAGAGTACACACTGGATCCCTCGAATCTCGTGATTGCCGACGCCGCCGGCCCGATCGCGCTCGGCGGAGTCATCGGCGGCCTCGACAGCGCCATCAGCGGGAAGACGAGGCGCGTGGTCCTGGAGAGTGCGAATTTTCTCGGTTCCTCCGTCCGGAAAACGTCAGCGGCTATTAAGCTCCGTACCGACGCTTCCATGCGCTTCGAAAAAGCCCAAGACCCCGCCAACACCGTTCGTGGCATCTCCCGCGCCATCGAACTATTGCGGGAGTTGTCGCCGGGCATCCGTATTGTTGGGGGCGTCGCCGATCAGAAGCGAGACATCCCGGCACGCCCGCCCATCGACCTCCCTCTGGACTGGCTGGAGCGCAAGCTCGGTCGCGCCGTCGATCCTGCCGAAGTCCGCCGCATTCTAGAACGGCTGGCATTCGGTGTCGTGGAAAGCCGCCCCCAAGTATTTTCCGTGTCGGTGCCTTCATGGCGCGCGACCAAAGACATCTCCATCAAAGACGATTTAGTGGAGGAAGTCGGCCGCATGGTCGGATATGACTCGGTCGTTCCGCAAGCGCCGCTGGTGCCCTCCGCAGTTCCGCACGATAACCGCGAGCGCCGCTTCCAGCACCAGGCGCGCCAGATCTTCGCCGATCAAGGTTTCACCGAAGTCTATAACTACTCGTTCCTGAGCGAAGATGTGGTCCGCGTGTTCGGGCTCGACCCGGCCACGCATGTTCGCGTCACCAATCCCATTGCCGTCGACCAGGCTCTGCTGCGCGCATCGCTAGTGCCCGGCCTCTGGACGAACATCGCCGAGAACCGGAAGCATCGGGACGCTTTCCGTCTTTTTGAGATCGGCTTTGAGATCCACAAACGCGCGGAGGGTCTGCCCGACGAGATCCCGCACCTCGCCGCTACCCTGTATGACCGCCACGGCGACGGCGTGGACGCCTTGTTTGAGGCCAAGCGCGCCGCCGAGTGTCTGCTGCCTGGCGCCCGAGCCTGCCCGGCCGAGGCGCGCCCGTTCGAACATCCGGCACGCGCCGCCGACGTAACGTGGCGGGGTGAAACCGTAGGGCGCTTGTTCGAGCTGCACCCGTCCTTGGTGGGGACCGGCCGCGCCGTGGTGTTGGATGTTGATCTCCGCTCGATCGAGCGGCTGGCCACTTTTGAGACTAAATACACCCCGATTCGCCGCTACCCGTCGAGCGCTTTTGACCTTTCTGTAATCGCCGACCTGCGGGAACCGGCCGGCCAGCTCGAAGCGACGATTGCTTCATTGGCCGGACCGCTGACGGAATCGATTCATTTCGTACGCAACTACACGGGCCCGCCGCTCGCAGTGGCACAAAAGAGCGTCACTTTCCGCCTGACTGTCGGCTCGCCGGAGCGCACGCTTTCCTCCGACGAAGTCGGCGAGATCCGCGAGCGCATCATCCAGGGCCTGCGCCAGCTGGGTTACCAACTGCGGGTGTGAGGCTGGCCTCCGGGTGGACACCGAAGCCGGAGCTGGAATCAGCTTGCGCTGAACGGGCGCTTGTGAGCCTCGGGCCGAAAGCGCCGTGGGGATTCTGATCTCGACCACGCAAGTGTTCCCGCAATCCGAATTGCCGGGGGCCACGGCCGTTCTGGGGGCTAGGCGTTGGGAATCGGAACGCGCGCCTCGCCGGGAACCTCGAGCACGCGGCCGGTTTTTCCCGGGCGTCGTCGCCCGCGTGGTGAACGACCCTGACCCGCCGGAAAGCGAACAGCCTGCTAGGTGCTAGGTCGCAGTGCCTGCGGACGGCGTGGTCGAGCCTCGCGCGATCTTAGCCGATAGCGCGCGTTTGATCTTGAAAGTGCCGCCTGATATGGACCCACCTCACGCTCGCTCTATACCCGCGAAAACGAGCCGTAGCGACGCGCGGCCGCTGCTGCTAGGGCTCTTCTGAGGCTGCTTCGGCCTCTGCCGCGGCCTCCGGCCCGGCGGCTTGAGCTTCTTCGACCAGCTGCTGCGCCTCCCTTAGTTTGCCTCTCGGCACCAGCACCTGGAAGCCCAGCGACGGGTACGGTCCCGCCCGCCTCAACACCGACGGGATCCCGTTTGTATCCAACAGCCCGCGGATGACATCCGCCTCCATCTCGGCGTCGACGGTGGACGAATCGTAGAGCGCCACTATGTCGAGGGCGTGGGAGCTCAACGGCTGGTCCTGATCTCGTTCATCGGCATCTTGCGCCATGACTCCAGGTTATCGCAGAATGTGGAAGGTGCGGTCTAGACCGCCGCTCCCAGGGAGGTCGTAGGGTGTCCGAAAACATGCGGAAAGAGAACGAAGACATCGAAGAATCGAGCAACACGGTGGGCTGGTTCATCACCGGTGCCATCATTGGCGCGACGGTGGCGTTCCTGTACACCCCCAAGAGCGGCAAGGAGACCCGGCAGTTCATTGCCGATGCCACCCAGCGGGGCAAGGATGTGGTTGCAGAGGGCGGCCAGAACCTGATGGACGCCAGCCGTGACATGTTCGAACGCGGCCGTAAACTGGTGGAGGATGCGGCCGAGCTCTTCGATCGCGGCCGCAAGCTGGTGCGGGGTTGACGCCCGGGGCATGTCCAGCGTTGTCATCGGGGACTTCGCGGTTTCCCTGATTCGCCATGGCGTTCACTGGTGGGATGGCGGCGCGTTCTTCGGGGTGGTTCCCAAAACGCTCTGGAGCCAGAAGGTCCAGCCCGACGAGCTGAACCGCATTCCCGTGGGTTTCAACTGCTACCTCATCCATACCGGCGGGCATACGATTCTGGTCGAGACTGGCGCCGGCGACAAGCTGGATGAGCGCGCCCGCGAACGGATGAAGCTTGCTGGGAGAGTCGAGCCGTTGTCCGAGGCGATCGCCCGCGAGGGATTCGATCCGGAAGCCATCGACATCGTCATCAACAGCCACCTGCACTTTGACCACTGCGGCGGCAACACGGTCCTGTCGCACGGCAGTGCGCGGGCCGCATTTCCGCGAGCCCGGTATCTTACCGCGCGGGGCGAATGGGAGCACGCCCACGAACGGCTGCTGCGCGACCGGGTCAGCTACCTCAACGCTAATTACGACCCGCTGGTGGAATCCGGCCAGATGACTCTGATCGATGGCGATTGCGAAGTCGTTCCCGGCGTCCGGATGCGCCGCGCGCCTGGCCATAACCGCGACATGATGGTGATCACCGCCGAAAGCGGCGGGCGTACGTTCTGCTTCCTATCCGATCTGGTGCCGACGGCAGCGCACGTGCAACCAACGTGGATCCCGGCATTCGATCTGTATCCGCTCGAAGCCATTGAAAGTCGCTTCCAATGGCTGGGAGCGGCCGCGAAAGGCGATTGGGTCTGCGGTTTCGGTCACGACAGCACGGTCGCTTTCGCCCGCATCACCGACGACCCCAAGACGCATTTCAGCTTCGTGCCACTATGAAGGTATGGAAAACCTGCCTGAATTCCGCAACGAGGGGTACACCGACTTCTCCCAGCCCGCCCACCGGCAGGCCATGGAGGAAGCTCTCGACGCCGTGCGCGCTCGATTCGGCCGCGAGTACCGTCTGCGTATCGGCAGCGAGTGGATTTCTACCGACGACAAGCTGGAGTCGCTGAATCCCTCGAATGCCAAGGAAATCGTCGGTATCCATCACAAGGCCACGCCGGAGCTCGCCCGCCGCGCGGTCGAATGCGCCAGCGCCTTTTTCCCGCAATGGAGCCGTACACCCGCCGCAGAGCGGGTTCGGATGCTCATCGACGCCGCGCGTATCCTGCGCCGGCGCAAGATGGAATTCGATGCCTGGCTGGCTTACGAAGCCGGCAAGACCTGGCCGGAAGCCGAAGCCGACGTGAGCGAGGCCATCGACTTCTGCGAGTATTATGCGCGCGAAATGCAGCGGCTGGCCTGCCCGCAAAAGGTTCATCAGCTCGCCGGGGAGCAGGACGAGATGGTCTACTTGCCGCTAGGAGTCGGCATAGTCATTCCGCCGTGGAACTTCCCGCTGGCGATCCTGGTGGGCATGACGGTGGCTTCGCTCGTCACCGGCAACACGGTGATCTTAAAGCCTTCGAGCGAGACCCCTACGATTGCGGCCCAATTCGCCGAGGTGCTGCTCGAAGCTGGCTTCCCCGAGCGAAGCTTCACAATACTCACCGGCAGCGGCTCGGTCGTAGGCGATGTGCTGGTCGAGCACCCCAAGACCCGCTTCGTCTCCTTCACCGGGTCCCGCGACGTCGGCCTGCGCATCAACGAACTGGCGGCCAAGCCGCAAAAAGGCCAGGTCTGGATCAAGCGCGTGATCGCGGAGATGGGCGGCAAGGACGCCATCATCGTGGATGGGGACAGCGATCTCGATAGAGCCGTCGATGGCGTCGTGGCCTCGGCCTTCGGCTACCAGGGGCAAAAGTGCTCGGCGTGTTCCCGGGCCATCGTCGACGCCAAGGTCTACGAGCCGTTTCTGGAAAAACTAGCCGGGAAGGTTAAAGCGATTTCAGTCGGCCCCTCCGATGATCCGCGCCACTACATGGGCCCCGTCATCAGCGAGAGCGCGCGCAAGAGCATTTTGCAGTACATCGAGACTGGAAAAAGGGAAGGCCGGCTGGTGGCCGGCGGCGGCCCCGTGCCGGGCGATGGCTACTTTATCGCGCCCACGGTCATCGCTGATGTCGAGCCCACCGCGCGCATTTTCCAGGAAGAGATCTTCGGCCCGGTGCTCGCCGTCAGCAAGGCCCGCGATTTCGATCACGCCCTCCAGTTAGCCAACGATTCAGAGTACGGCTTGACCGGTGCGGTCTTCTCCTTGGACGACGAGCATCTCGGCCGAGCCAAGGAACAGTTCCACGTCGGCAATCTGTACTTCAACCGCAAGTGCACCGGGGCGATGGTGGGGGCACACCCCTTCGGCGGCTTCAATATGTCCGGTACCGACTCCAAGGCCGGCGGCCCCGACTACCTGCTGTTGTTTTTGCAGGCGAAGTCCATTGCGCGCAAGGTGGGGTAGCGACCTATAATCTGGTTCATGAACCGATTGCTTTTTCCGCTATTGTTGGCGGGCGCCGCTTCCTCGGCCTATGCTCAGGGCGGCGCCGGCAAACCCGAGCCACCACATTTCACCGTTGTGGAGGCTTCGATCTCCGACATGCGGACGGCCCTCGAACAACACCGCGTGACGTCGCGCGAGCTGGTCATGCAGTATTTGATGCGAATCGCGGTGTACGAGGACAAGCTGCACGCCGCCCTCACCGTGAACCCCAACGCTCTCCGAGAAGCCGAGGCGCGAGACCACGAACGCGCTCAGGGGCGCGTGCGCGGCCCTCTCGACGGCATCCCGATCGCTCTCAAAGATAACATCATGACGACCGATCTTGCGACCACTGGCGGCGCGCTGGCTTTTGACGGGTTCAAGCCGCCTTATGAAGCGACCTTGGTGAAGAACCTCCGCGATGCCGGCGCCATCATCATTGCCAAGACCGGAATGACGGAACTCGCCAATTGGGTGGCGGGCGCGCCCATGCCGATGCCGGCGAACTACAACGCGATCGGCGGATTCGGTTTCAATCCCTACGACCCGCGGCGGGACCCGCGCGAAGGCACCGCTGACGGGCGGCCCGCGTTGCAGACCGGTGGATCGAGCTCTGGCGTCGGCACGGCGGCGAACCTGTGGGCCGCCAACATCGGCAGCGAAACATCCGGGTCCATCCTCAGCCCTTCGAACCAGAACATGCTGGCGGCGATCAAACCGACCGTCGGTCGCATCAGCCGCTATGGCGTAATTCCGATCACCGCCGACCAGGACACGGCCGGACCCATGGCGAAGACGGTGACCGATGCCGCCCTGTTACTCGGCGCGCTCGAGAGCGCGACGCCCGACCCCAACGATCCGGCCACCCGGACCTGCGCGCCGCCCGCTCAGAAAGACTACACGCGCTTGCTCGACGCCGGCGCCCTCAAGGGCGCGCGGATCGGAATCCCCCGTGCATTTTTCTATGACCGCGCGACGCCGCCGGGAGCCAAGGAGCCGCGCGGCGGCCTCAGCCCCGAGCAGGCCAAGGTGATGGCCGATGCGATCGAAATCCTGAAGCGGCAGGGCGCAGTCATCGTCGATCCGGCCGATATTCCGAGCGTCATCACCACCGACCCGGCGGCCAATCTGCTGCTGTGGAACTCCTGTTCCGGCGCGGGCGAGGCCAAGGGCACCGACGCCGCCTGCTCGGTGGTTCTGAAATATGGTATGAAGCGCGACTTTAACCTGTGGCTGGCGTCGCTCGGACCGTCGGCTCCGGTGAAAACATTAACCGAGCTGCGTCAATGGAATATCACCCACACCAAGGGCGGCGCCATCAAATATGGGCAGTCGAACCTCGACGTCTCCGACGAGATGGATGTCGAAGCGGATCGCGCGCGGTATCAGGCCGACCGCGCCAAGGACATTCAGCTCGCCGGCACCCACGGTATCGACGAGGTCATGAAGGCTAACCAGCTGGACGCCCTGCTGTTTCCCGGCGCCAACGGAGCGGCTCTCGCCGCCAAACCGGGATATCCCACCCTGATCGTGCCCTTTGGCATGGTGCCGAATCGACCGACCGAACCATTTCCCGACGGATTCAACGCCCGGCCCGCACCCTTCGGGGTGAGCTTTACCGGCATGGCATGCAGCGAGCCGCGCCTGCTTGCGCTGGCTTACGCTTTCGAACAGGCGACGAAACGCCGCATGGCGCCGCCTTTAGCCCCTTAGCGTTTGATTCTAATGGCGAAAGGCTCCCACGTCAGCGCCCGGCCGCGGCCTGGGCGGCCTTCTCCTGGGCGCGCGCTCCGGTCAAAGCGTCGTACATGAAATAGTTTGCCTCGTGACAGGCGTACTCATAAATCTGGTAGCCGGCTTCGCGCTTCAACGGGAACGCCATTTTCCACGGCCGGGTCCAGGTTTTCGGGTCGTCCACGGTGACTTCGTAGTTAACCGTGTCCGCTCCGACGCGGGTGAACCGCTCGGTCAGCCTGAGAGCGTCGCTAACCGGCGTATTGTTGATGGTGGTCTGGTCGGTGAAATTGGTGGTCTCGACGACCAGCGTGTGGCCCTCCCAGTGGCCGCGCGAGTCGCCGACATAGGCGCGGACCGGCGGCGCGAGATGCGGACGCCCGTCGAGCGGAATCAGGCGCGTTTCGTGGATCATCTCGATACGCAAAGCCACATATCCAGGAGTCTGGAGGATCTGATTTCCGTTGTTGTATCCGGTCGGTACCAGGCCGATGGCGCCGCGCGTGATGCAGCGCTCCCACAGGCTGCGGTCTCGCCAGGAATCGGCCGGGCCGTGGTTGCGGCGCTCCGCAGCGCGCTCCCCAGCTCGTTTCTGCGCCTCCGCGGTGAGCCGGGGAATCCGGCCATCGGGAGGATCCACGACCAGTGACGCCTGCTTGGTCGGCTTCCCGCGATCCTGCCAGTAGAGCGGCGGACCGATACTGACGCCGTTGGAACATGTCTCCGGGGTGTTCCCCAGGCCGCCGCGATTGGGGTCGCACCTTGTGATCGCGCTCTCTACCTCGGCGGTATCGAACTGCTGCTCGGATTTTCGGCGCGCCTCCCGCTCGGCCAACTCCTGTTCGTTGAGCACCGAACGGTCGCCGAAAGTCGTGGGCCGTTCGACGGGAGTGCCGATCATCTCGGTGCCGGTCCAGATGCCTTCTAGGTCGGGATCTCCCCAGGGTGTTTGGGGCTGCCTCCATCGCTTGGCGGGGGGCTGCGAGGACTGGGCAAGCGCGCCAAGGACCAGTGTGAACCCCCACACCATCGCCAGAATCGGACCCTTCATTGGACGCCCCCGGCTGGCACGATGACGACGCCGGACGTCGTGCAGGCGAAATTTTCGGCCTGCTCAATACTGCCGGTGCCTTTGTAGCGGGCCACGCCCGGGTAAGCGCACAGGGGCCGGGTCCGCGTCGCGCGGCCGTCTTCGAGGTGCGAGCCCACCAGCAGCGAGGGCGCTATTCCCTTCTCCACCCAGTTTACGGCGGCCCCCAGCCAGTCGACGTTGCCGCAGCCGGGTCCTCCGCCGCAGTGAAACATGCCGGGCACCAAGAAGAGGCGGTAGAAGTCGCGCGTCTCCGCCGGGCCCATGGTCTTCATGGCGGCTTCGTAGTAGTTCACCGACATTTCCGGCGTGACGCCCGGGTCGGCCCAGCCGTGGTAGTGCACAATTTTTCCGCCTCGCATCTTGACGGCGGTCAGATCGGTGATGGTGGCGTCAATGCGCAGCGCGACCGAGGACATTCGCGTCGGGTCGGTATCGAAATTGAACGTGCGGTAATCCCAGTTGGGGCCGGGGGCCGGATCGAACGCCATGAACTTCATGAACGTGTCGGCGAGCCGGAAACTGTTGACGGCGGCTCCGTCGCCGCCCGGCGGCATGCCGGGGAAAAGCTGCCGTCCGGAGGAATCGCGGGGGCCTTGATAGATCTTCTTCAAAGCGGCAATCTGCGCCCCGGTGAAGCAGGCCGGGCCTTCCCAGTCGCCGGGGCACTTGTCCAGATCGCGGGCGGGATCAAAATCGCAGGCGAGCGGGTTCTCGATCAGGCCGTCTTCCAGGCCGTCGAGCCCGTCACATTTCCGATAGACAGCCTTCGACAGCAAATCCAGCTTCTCCCCGGAGAGCTTGCCCGGACCGGCCCCCGCCTGCTGGTAGTTCCAGACCGCCTTCATCTGCAGGCCGCTCAAATCGAGCACGGGCGCACCGATCACGTAGCCGTCAAAATCTTCGGGATAGCGCTGAGCTTCCATCAGCCCCTGGCGGCCGCCTGTGGAGCAGCCGACCCAATAGGAGTATTGCGGATCGCGGCCGTAGTACTCCCGGATGAGTTTCTTCGCCAGCAGTGCCGTTTCGTGCACCGCCAGGTAGCCGTGGTCGATCACCTTGCGTGCGGCGTTGGGATTATTAGGTCCAGGATAGGCAAACGACGCGCCCGGCTCTTTCTGGGCATCGTGTCCGGTATCGGTCGAGGCCGAAGCATAACCGGCATGCAGCGCTAGGTCCATGGCTTGGAAACTGATCACGCCGGCCCATCCGCCGTTGCCGACCATCTCGAAGCGGGCATTCCAGAAAGTGGGAAGCTTCACGGCGAACCGGGCTTCCGGCCAGATCACACCGCGCACGTCGCAGTACTCGCGAAGGGTATCGGTCGCGGCGACGATTTTTGTGGATTCGATCTTGACATCGGCGCCAAAGAAAGTGTGGGCCAGGGTTTCGCACTTCTGGGTAGGCGCCGCCGAGACCGAGCCCGAAAGCAGCAAGCAAGCGACTGCGGCTCTTTTCATAATTGTCTTATCTTATGCCAAGCCAAAGCCGGAGGCAGCTGTCCGGAGGTAAGATGGATCCCGGTATGACGCCCAGGAATTGCACGCTTCTATTCGTACTAGCCGCGGTTCTGGCGGCACAGAAATACGATGGGCCGCGGCCGCCCAAGGCCGACCTGCCCTACCTGAAACACGCCGCGAATCTGGTGGCGACCGAGGTCGCCGAGGCCAAAGAAGAAAACCGCAAAGACGACGTGCTGTACGTAGTCGCTGGGCCGAGTTGTTCGGCCCGAACGCCGCTGGCCTCGCCGATCTTTCTGTTTCAATCCGAAAAGATCTCCCCGGACAAACTGCAGCTTTTCAAGCTCGAATCCAGGAACGGCAATCGCGAAATCCTGTTTTCGCACAAGAAGAAGCAGGTGGCGGTGCCGATTCGACTCGAGGTCACTCGGCTCAGTTCCGATAACCTCTATAAGCTCGAGGTGGATCAAAGCCTGGACAACGGCGAATACTCCTTGACGCCCGACGGCTCCAACCAGGTATTTTGCTTTCAGGTGTATTAAACCCTAGCATAAAAGGCTTCTCCGCAGCCTTCTCGGGCTCGCCCCAGGCCGGGTAGAGTTGAACGAGCCATTGGTGGGCTCTAGAGCTGGGTGATATCGGTCAGGCACTGCTGGGCGCGATCCTTCTGCCCCAGCATGCCTTGATAGCCTTCGCCAGCTTCGAATTAGTTAAGTTGCTCTGCCCATCGAGGAGACCTCAAGGTTTTCTGCTACGCCACTTCTCTTCTGGTCTAGGTCTAGGGTGCGAAGCGCGGTCGGTGACCTCGCCCCGGAACCGAGGCGCTTGGCGCGCAGGCCAACCCCCGAACCGGATAAACGCCGGCTACCGGACTTCCGTAGCTCGTGAGGCCGATGCCGGCTGGCTTGTGCTATTCTATGTAAGTACCAAAACGAGATTAAGAGAAGACAAGGAGCATGATCCTTTAGAATGGCACTGGCGCCAGATACCAAGCGGCAGGTTCTTTCCGCAAATCAACGCCACAAAACGGATACCGGCTCGCCGGAAGTACAGATCGCCTTGTTGAGCCAGCGCCTCACCCTTCTGCAGGCGCACTTCCAGACGCATCAGAAGGACAACGGCTCCCGCAAGGGACTGTTGACCATGGTGGCCAAGCGTCGCCGCCTTCTGACGTACCTGCGCGATACGGACCCGGAGCGTTATAAGGTGGTTCTGCAACGGCTGGGTATTCGCCGCTAAGCCATTCTTCGGAAGCGATCCGCATGTTACGGATTGTTCCGAATTCCATCCTCAGGGACCGCGGGATGCGCCAGACGCTACCCGGTCGTCGAAGGTACGTTCTTGCTGTCAACTCCGGTCTCAACACGGCTCCGTCAAGGAAGCCGATCCCTGCCCGGCTCTCTCGGCCGAGGCTGGAGGTTTAGAAAGAAATGTCTCACATCGTAGAAAAAGAAATGTCTCACATCGTAGAAGTTGACCTGGGTGGCCGATCGATTAGCCTGGAAACGGGCAGAGTGGCCAAACAGGCGAACGGCGCGGTCGTCGTTCGTTCCGGGGACTCGGTAGTCCTCGTCAGTGCGTGTATGGCCGATGAGGCCAAGCCGGGCGCGGGTTTTTTTCCGCTCACGGTGGATTATCGCGAATATACTTACGCCGCCGGAAAAATTCCGGGCGGCTTCATCAAACGCGAGGGACGTCCCTCGGAGAAAGAAATCCTCACCAGCCGGCTGATCGATCGCCCGATCCGGCCGTTGTTTCCCGAAAGCTTCCTCAACGAAACCCAAGTCATTGCCATGGTGTTGTCGGCCGATCCGGAGCAGGATCCAAATTCGCTCGCCATCGCCGGCGCCGGCGCCGCGCTGGCTATTTCGGATCTGCCATTCCCCTACGTGCTGGGCGGCGTCCGCGTCGGCATGAAGGACGGCCAGTACATTGCCAACCCCACCTACACGGAGAGCCGCGAATCGAAGCTGAACATCGTCGTGGCGGGCACCGAAGAAGGCATCGTGATGGTTGAGGCGGGCGCGCAGCAAGTCTCCGAGGAGGAGGTTCTGGGCGCTATCGAGTTCGGCCATGAGTGCTGCCGAAAGCTTGCTCGCGGCGTCCGCGAGTTGGCAAAACTCGCCGGCAAGAAAAAACGCGCATTCACGCCGCCGGTGCTCGATCCGGCGCTCTACAACGAGATCGACCGGCATGTCCGCGCCGAGTTGACCGATGCCCTCAACACTCAGAAGCACGACAAGCTCGAAAGCTACGCGCTGGTGGACGCATTGAAGAAAAAGGTCAAGGAAGCGCAACCCGAAGACAAGCAGGAAGAAGCCAGCAAGTGTTATGACGCCCTTAAAGAGCGTATCTTCCGCGACGAGATGCTCAAGAACCATCGTCGACCTGACGGGCGCGCCTTCGACGAGATTCGCAAGATCACCATCGAGACCGGCGTCCTGCCGCGCACCCATGGCTCGGCCCTGTTTACCCGCGGCGAGACGCAGGCGCTGGTTACCGTCACATTAGGCACCAAGGAAGACGAGCAGCGCATCGAGCTGCTGGAACCCGGTGAAGCCACCAAGCGCTTCATGCTGCACTACAATTTCCCGCCGTTCAGCGTCGGGGAAGTGGGCTTTATGCGCGGCCCCGGCCGTCGCGAAATCGGACACGGCGCGCTCGCCGAGCGGGCGCTGGCGCCGATGGTGCCCTCGATCGAGGAGTTCCCCTACTCGATCCGCGTGGTCTCGGACATCCTCGAGTCCAACGGCTCCTCCTCGATGGCCTCCGT
>JAGWQP010000419.1 GCA_028876805.1 Acidobacteriota bacterium
CCCACAAGCTTCGCGGAACGTCTCCGCGATACGACGTGTATTAGCGACGGGATCTTTGGCCCATTCGCCGGGACTCACGGCGGAGTCGATCCGGACAATGCCGTAGCGCCGGATCCCAGTCTCCTTCAGCATCTTTCCGATCGCACATGCCTTCCGAACCTGCGTCAGGAAATTCTTCCGGTCCTCGTCGGTACCCATGGCCGAGCCACCCCCCGTCGGAGGCCAGACGGGAGCAACCAGGGATCCCACAACCAAATTTCGAGATGCAATTCGATCAGCGAGCCGCTCGAGTTCGTCGCGGCTCGAATCGATATCGACATGCGGGGCAAACAGGAAAAGATCCACGCCATCGAAGCGGACGCCATCCACTTCGGCCGCCGCCGTCAGGTTGAGCATGGTTTCGAGATCGATCGCGGGTTCAGCTCCCGGGCTGCCTTTGCCTACGAGTCCGGGCCACATGGCGTTGTGCAGCGCCGGCGAGGTGTGCTGGTTCGAGGTGTTCATTGGGTTCTCACGTCTTCCGCCTCAGCGGTTCGGCGTCGGGATTTCCCGGGCCGAAATGTTTCAGGATAACCAGCGGATCGGTATCGCTCAGGTTCTCGATGCGGACTCCCTGGCGCGCCGCCTCGGAGGTGACGAACAATTCGTCCTGGGTCATCTCGCCGAACCGGATCATACTTGGCGCGGCAACCATGTACTTGCCGAATCTCCCACAGCCTTGGGTCAGAATCAGGCCGTAAGCCGCGGCATCTGAAACCGTCACTTTCCGCTTCGGCAGCACGGTCAGCTCCTTGGCGGAATAAAAACCGGTTCCGTAGGTGATCCAGAGTTCGCGATAGCCTTCCGCCTCCATCTGGGCCACGGGCCGCACCGGCCGGGGATACACCTTGTTGCTCTTAGCGAACTCCGGGTTCACGTTCGCTTCCCAATCGAGCATGCTCACCAGGTAATCCAGATCGTGGTGATATTGGGGCAGCACATCCTTTGTCATCAGGCTCCAATCGACGATGCGGCCCTCGACTTGCGATTGAAACATCGCGAAGACGTCGCTGTTCACCTGTGGTTCATAGGTGACGAGCGAACCGGGAGCATGTAGAATCCCTGGGTCGATCTGCCATCCCGCGCCTACTTCGAGCCGGTACGCGCGCGAATGATTCAAGATTCCGTTTTCGCCCTGGTCCCAGCGCTCAAGACAGCGCCGCACCTCCTCTTTCGTGGTGCCCGGCTCCAGGCCCATGAACGTGTAGGGAAAGTTGTTTTCCACCTGGTTGTACTGGGGCGGGAAGTAGTATGCCTCGGGCTTGCCTTTTTGGCCGACCTTGTTGGCGAACTCATCGTTTTGATGCATGTGATGCGGGATCGGGCCAATGTTGTCGAAGAATTTGCACAGGAGGTTCCAGCCCCCTTCGCGGCTCATCACGTCGGAGCCGATCAATAGATCGCCCGCGCTCTCGACAGCGTCCTTGAGCAGGAAGCGTGTCCCATCGTCAAGCCGCACATAGCTCAGGCCTTCATCGGTGCCGGTTAATGGGCCGTTGGATGCCTTGGTGGTCGAGGAGAACCAGCGCTCATTGATGCCGCCGCGATTTCCGCCGAACGCATACAGGTCGTCGGGATGGAGTTTCAAGCGCCGGCCCGGAATCATGAAGGAACGCGGTACCCAACACGGTTGGAGCCGCAGTAAGCCGGCGCCCTCAGCTACGGCCTGGCGCACCCCCGAGCGGTCGACGCTTTGTTTGGTAGCTATCATTGGTGTCTCTCTTCCGGCCGAAGACACGCCTCCGGGCGTGCCCAATCCGAGCAAGAGCATTATATTCGGTTGACCTCCAGGGCCGGAAGTCCTCCCGGTGGGGGACTCGGATTTCGCGGAAAGAAACGTGGAACGTATCGGCTTCATGAGCTTAGGCGGACTGCTTCGGGATTAGGACGACTCTGCCGTTGCGCATTGCAAAATTGAATGGCGCGCGCCGGCGTTCGCCCTAGACTATAGACTAGGTGTGCGGACTCTTTTTCGACCATGAATTCAACACTGACGGAAAAAGTTTGGACATCTCTCGATCGGTTCCAGATCGAGCTGCCCTCATGGGGCTTCGCCAATACCGGAACCCGCTTCGGAAAATATCTGCAGGCTGCGGCCGCCGCCACTACCGAAGAGAAGCTGAGTGACGCCGGTCAGGTCCACGCCTGCACGGGAGCATGCCCCACCGTGGCGCTTCACGTCTTATGGGATTTTCCGAACGGCCCAGAAGATGCGCCTGCCGTTCAAAAGGCGGCACACCGCTTCGGCGTCACACCGGGCGCCATCAATCCCAACCTGTTTCAAGACCAGCAGTACAAATTCGGGTCGTTCGGCAATCCCGACCAAGTCGTGCGGCGGCGGGCCCTAGAGCATTGCTTTGAGAGCGTCGAAATCGCCCGCCGTCTGAAGAGCCGTGACATTTCGCTATGGTTCGCCGACGGGTCCAATTACCCGGGCACGGCGAACATTCGCCGGCGGAAGCAGTGGTTTGCCGAGTACCTGTCGGCCGTGCATCACACGCTAGATGCGGGACAGCGCCTGCTGGTCGAATACAAGCCATTCGAACCTGCCTTCTACCACACCGATATCGCCGATTGGGGAATGGCCCTAGAGTTGGCGCGCGCCGCGGGGCCGCAGGCCAAAGTGCTGGTCGACACCGGGCACCACTACGCCTCGCAGAACATCGAGCAGATTGTGGCGTGGCTGCTGGACGAGGGCATGCTTGGGGGCTTCCATTTCAATGACCGCCGGTACGCCGACGACGATCTGACGCTCGGCTCGATCGACCCATACCAGGTATTCCGTATCTTTCACGAGATCCGCTATTTCGAATGGGAAACTGGGGCGAGCGCCGACATCGCCTACACCATCGACCAGAGCCACAACTTAAAAGGAAAAATCGAGGCGATGATCCAGACCGTGACCATGGCCCAGCAATTGTTCGCCAAGACCGCGCTCGTCGACTACGAACAACTCGCTATGGCGCAGAAGACGCCCGATCTGGTGCGCGCGGAATCCTGTTTGCAGGACGCCTTCGCGGCCGACGTGCGGGGTGCCATTCGCGAGTGGCGCGCTGCGAAGAGACTGCCGGAAGATGCGATGGCGGCCTTCCGGCAGAGCGGATACCTGGAACGAATCACGGCTGAACGTGGGGCGCGCGGTTCTGCCGGCTCCTCGAGTTATGCCTGAGTGATGAGTGCTCAAACCCGGCCGCCGCGCATCTCGCCTGCTCCGGATCTGGCAACCGATGCCGACCTCCGGGCCTGACTCTCGGCAATCTCCAGAGGGCGGCCAAGGTTGATCTCTTATTTTGCGGAACGAATCCAAACCGACGGCCGCCGGATCCGGCGAACCGTGCCCCCCGCCCGGGTCTATCCCTAATGTCGTCCGCTGCTTGCCGGCCTTCGCCGTTCGCCAAAGTGGTTTTCGCATTGCAAAACGTAAGGCATCCCGCTGAAATCCGTTGAAAATTCCCGGCCTCGGTGGCTAAATGATCGGCCAGTGGGACTACGCAATCCTGAAGGGGGTTGTCATATGGAAGTGCGTCGGACGGGTTTAGCGCTCACATTCATCTTGCTGGCCCTGGTGCCTGCAAGCCACACTCAGACCGTGACTGGACAGATCAGCGGCACGGTAGTCGACCCGGGTGGCGCCGTCGTTGTCGGCGCCGGTGTGAGTTTGACCAACGACGTCACGAAACAAACTCGAGAGTACCGCAGCGACGCCAACGGCAACTTCCTGTTTCCGGACTTGGTGCCGGGAACTTACAACGTCCGCGTCATGCAATCCGGGTTCAAGGCGTACGCGCAAAGTGGAATTGTCCTAAGCGCCCAGGAAAAACTGGCGTTGCATGAACTCCGGCTGGAGGTGGGTGAGGTAACGGCGACGGTGGAAGTGCAGGCTGACGCGACCCATGTGGCCACGGACAGCTCCGACCATACCACTGGGGTCAACCTCATTCAGATTCAAAACACACCGATCCGGGGCCGCGACTTCCAGGCGATTATCAAGGACCTGGCCGGCGTGCAGGATCTGGGCACTCACGATGCGCGGGGATGGGGCACGCAGACTCCGACCGTTAACGGCGGCCAACAGGGCCAGGTGCTCCTGACGCTTGACGGAATCGCAAGCCAGGATAGCGGGGCTCCCGGAATCAATACTTATCAGGCTCCCAGCGTGGACGCGATCGCCGAAGTGAAGCTGTTGACCTCCAACTACAACGCCGAATACGGCTCCCGCAACGGAGGGCAGCTCAATCTGACGGTCAAGAGCGGCACCGCGCAGTTTCACGGCAGCGCCTATTACTATTGGCGTCATGAGCAATTGAACGCCAACGAGTTCTTTAACAATGCGCAAAGTATCGTGAAGCCGAAATACAGGTTCCAGAATCCGGGCGGGACGATCGGCGGGCCTGTATACCTACCGGGAACGCATTTCAACAAAGATCACGACAAGCTCTTCTTTTTCTTTTCCTACGATTACGTGCACAACGTGCAGGCAAACGCGGTGAATCATTACACGATGCCGACCGCGCTCGAAAAGACCGGGGATTTCTCGCAGAGCATCAACCCGAACGGATCGCCGATTGTGATTCGCGATCCCAGTACCGGCAATCCATTTCCCGGCAATGTGATCCCCGCGGCCCAACAAAGCCCAATCGGACAGGCAATGTTGAACGTGTTCCCGAATCCGAATACGACGGATCCGACAGGGCTGCGACAGTACAACTACAACTTCATTCCGGTAAACGCCAATCCGCGCTCGGACAAAATCCTACGGGTCGATTACAACATTTCTTCGCGCGATACGATGTTCGTGCGGCTTCTTCAGGACTACCAGGATTCGGCGGGCAACGGTGCGATACTGGGCGCGGCGGGCGACGGCTG
This sequence comes from Acidobacteriota bacterium, assembly GCA_028876805.1. GTDB lineage: Bacteria > Acidobacteriota > Terriglobia > Bryobacterales > Bryobacteraceae > PSRJ01. The sequence continues at coordinate 4,906 of JAGWQP010000419.1, forward strand.
GGGCCAGTTCCCCCACAGCTATCACATCCCCTCGGCCGGCGCGGCGACGACCTATGTTCACACCTTCCGCCCGAACCTGATCAACGAGCTGACCTGGGGAATCAATAAGGCGCATCAGGGGAATTCGCCGACCGATGCCGCTCTGTACAACGCCAGCCTGCTGCCGTTGAAGGGTCCGAATGGCCAGCCGCTCAACCTGCCGACCATTTTCGGCAATGGGGTGAACTACCTCAACCTGTTACCTAACGTCAGCTTCGGCCTTCCCGCGGGGTTCAGCGCACAATCGGCGCCAACTCCCATTCCGAATATTCCGGGTGGCGCCAATGGCAATGCGTTTGGCTTCGATAGCCGCTGGCCCTTTGATGGAACCGATTCCATCCAGAACGTGGGCGACAACGTCACGTGGATCAAAGGTGCCCACACGCTGAAAAGCGGCTTCTATTTTGAGCATGACGCGCGCAACGTCAGCGTATACTCGACCTACAACACGGCCGGCACCTATTATTTCGGTTCGGATCTTGGCAATCCTGTCGACACCGGCGACCCCTTTTCGAACGCGCTCGCCGGCAGCCTCTTCGGCTATGGCCAGGACAACAAGAAGCAGGTGAATCGCGCACGCTATAAACAGTACGAATGGTTCGCTCAGGATACCTGGCGCGTCACGCACCGCCTGACCATTGATTACGGGCTGCGCTTCCAGATTCTCGGTGCCGTCTATTCTTCCGGAGCAACACTAGGGCTGTTTGATGGCTCGGCATACAGTCCCACTCAAGCCGGACAACTGCTTTTTCCGACGTGCACGGTCGCGGTCGGAAATGGCGTCTGTCCGGCCGCGAGTAAGGCCTCTGTCGACCTAAAGACAGGCGCGATCTATCCCTACGTGCGACAGGGGACTTTCGATCCGGCTACGTATGCCGCCGGCAGCCTGCCCTTCTCCGGGGTAGTCCAATATCACACTGACCTGTTCCACACGCCCGGCGTTCAATACAACCCGCGCATTGGATTCGCGTGGGATGTCTTTGGCAACGGCAAGAACGCCGTGCGCGGCGGATTCGGCATCTTTCACGGGCGGGCCTTCGGCGTTGATACGATCGGTGCCAGCGGAGCGGGTGTGGGACCGATGGCCGCACCTCCGAACTTCCAGGCGCCACTCATCTTGAACACTACGATCGCCAGTCTCGCGGGATCCCCTGTGTTGTATACACCGCAAAACGTGAACGGTGGATCGATCAATTATAAGCCGCCGGTCACATACGACTGGAGCTTTGGCATCCAACGCGATCTCGGCAGGGGCTTTGTCCTCGATGTGTCATACCTCGGCTATGTCGCGCATCACATCTGGACCGTGGGCGGAACGACTGCGACCCTCGGGCCGAACAATACCAATGTCAACGTAAACACCGGCGTCGACTTCAACGCGGTAGCTCCGCTGACGATTTGGACGCCGGCTGGCGGTGCGAATTCGAAATATCTCGACCCCACCAGCTCCAATGGAGGTACCGGCGGTTTTTACTCTCCGAACCTGATCCGAGCATTGGCCGGTGGATACCAGGGCTGGGGCGCCATCAATGCCTTCACGCAGACCGGCGAATCGCTCTACGATGCCTTGCAGGTGCAGTTCAATAAACGGCTGGGCGGACGCTTTCAGTATGGCGCCAACTACACCTGGTCGAAGACCCTCCTCTACACAAGGTATCAGTGGACTGCGGATCAGCTCAACAAGAACGTGACGAGCAATCGCCCCCACGCCGTGAACATGAACTTCGTGTATTCTGTTCCGGAAGGTAGCAGGCTCTGGAAGAACGCGCTCAGTCAGCAGGTTTTAGATGGTTGGCATCTCGCGGGCATCGGCACTTTTTATTTCGGCCAGCCCCTTACAGTGAATTGCAGCGCGGTCGCGTCCCCAATTGGCTACTGGACCGGCACGCCGACCGGAGGGATTCCGTTCCGCTGCCAGCAGAACGGAGACTTATGGCTGGCATCTGGCGCGACCCCGAATTCGGTTGGCTCCACTGCCGATCCGCGGCTGTGGTACAACTTCAATCCGGCCAGTTTCTCGCTGCCGCCGGCAACGTCGCTCGGCATCGGAAATACGCCGCCCACGCTCACTTACGGTCCGGGCGTCGAGACCGTAGATCTAAGCGTTTACAAGGACTTCAAGCTCGGAGGTGAACGGCGGAATCTGGAATTAAAGGCGGAAGCATTCAACGCGTTGAATCATTTCAATCCCGGCGCGCCCAACACGGTTCTCAACATCAACTTTAAGACCGGCAAGAACACGAATACTAATTTTGGCCGGGTTCTTCCAACACAGGTGACCACGAATGGAATCGTGTACGGGGGCGCTCAGGTTCAGGCGCGTCATATGGTGCTGTCGGCACGGTTCACCTTCTAAACTAGGGAGTGGAATGCGGGGCAATCCGAAGACGATAGTCAGGCCGGCATGTTTAGGGGTGCTGCTGCTCCTGCTGCTGGCTCACGCGCTTTCACCGCAGGCAACAACTCCGTCACCCGGCCGTGGGGGACGCGGCGGCGGTTTCCGGGAGCCTGATCCGATCGATTTCGATGACCACACCGGTTGGACGTCGATGTTTGACGGCCAGACGCTAAACGGATGGGATGGCGACAAGAGCTACTGGCATGTGCACGAAGGCGCGATCGTGGTCGAGTCAACCTGCGAAAACCCCACCGGCACGATCTACCTCATCTGGCAGGGCGGACAGCCAGCCGACTTTGAAATGAAACTCGAGATGAAAGGCGAGGGCGCGGCGGTCAATAGCGGAGTCCAGTACCGTGGCGCGATCGCCGACCCGAATCGTCCGCGTGGTGGTCGAGGCGGCGGGCGCGGAGCCCAGGGACCTTGTCCTAGCGGCGCCCCGCGTGGCACCCCGCCCTCGTTCGCCTCGCAGGCGAAGTGGGACATGGTCGGCCCGCAATTCGATTTCGACGGGCGCAACCGGTACACCGGACAGTTCTACGAGCAGGCTACCGGGCGCGGCATCATTGCCTGGCGCGGCCAGGTGGTCCGCACAGAAGAAGGCAAGAGCCCCCGCTTGCTTGCTACGTTGGGCGATCGCGACGAACTGGCCGGCTACGTCCACATTGAAGACTGGAATCGGCTGCACCTCATCGCTCGCGGAAGTACCATGACGCACATCGTGAATGGACATGTCATGTCGATCCTCATCGATGACGATCCGACAAAGTTCCGCAAGAGCGGCCTGATCGGGTTTGAAATCGAAGGAACCGGCAAGATCAGCATCCGGAACATTTGGCTGAAAAAACTGTAAGGGGCTGGATATGCGAAGTGTACCGACCACGCTGCTGATTGCGCTGGGCTGTTTGCCGGCCTGGGGCGCGGACTGGCTGACCGATGGCAACAATTCCCAGCGGACGAACTGGCAGAAGGACGAAAAGATCATCACCACGGCGAACGTCAAGAACATCAAGTTGCTGTGGAAATTGAAACTCGACAATGAGCCCCGTCAGATGCATTCTCTGCTCCCAGCCTTGATCGCGGAACACGTTAGCACGAGCGCCGGCACCAAACAGATCGCGCTGGCAACCGGGGTCTCCGACAATCTCTATGCGATCGATGTCGAACAAGGCAAGCTTCTGTGGAAGAAGCATTTCACCACCAGCTACACTCCGCCTCCGAACGAGCGGGGCGGCGGGATTCTTTGCCCTGGCGGCATTACCGCAACACCGGTGGTGGCGCCCACCGGGACTCCAGGGAAATACACGGCCTACGCCGTGTCGTGGGACGGCTCGCTGCACCAGCTGAACCTGGCTGACGGAGAAGACGTTAAGCCGCCTGCGAAATACATGCCGCCAAATGGCAAGCCCTACGGGCTGAATCTTTGGAACAACGTCATCTACACTCACACCGCGCAAGGATGCGGCGGCAACCCGAATATGGTGTACACCTTCGACCTGGCCACGGGGAAAGTTGGCAGCTGGGGTCCGGCAGGAGGCGGCATGTGGGGCCGTCAAGGTCCCGCCATCAGCTCGAAAGGCACCATGTACACGGGGACCGGAGACGGCAATTTCAATCCTGAGATCGGCGCTTTCGGCAATGGCATCGTCGGCATCAAACAGAATCCTGAGACCA